>CANQKZ010000013.1 GCA_947624585.1 uncultured Oscillospiraceae bacterium
CGGGTGGCCCAGATGGGCCGCGCCGCCGGCATGCATCTGGTCATCGCCACCCAGAGCCCCCGCGCCGACGTGATCACCGGCCTTATGAAGGCCAACATCCCCTCCCGCATCGCCCTGAAGGTGGCCTCCTCCCTGGAGTCCCGCATCATCCTGGACGCGGGGGGAGCGGCGGACAAGCTGGTGGGCAACGGCGATATGCTCTACGCCCCCATCGGCGCCTCCAAGCCCGCCCGCATCCAGGGCACCTGGGTGTCCGACGAGGAGCGGGAGGCGGTCATCGAGTACGTCAAGCGCGCCTCCGGCGAGGCCAGCTACTCCGAGGACGTGATCTACGAGATCGAGAAGGCCGCCGCCGAGAAGGACGGGGGCAAGGGTCCCGCGCCCCAGTCCCAGGAGGACAAGTTCAAGGACTTCGACGAGCTCCTGCCCCAGGCGGCGGACGTCATCTTCGAGACAAACATCGCCAGCGTCTCCGCCCTCCAGCGGCGGCTCAAGCTGGGCTACGCCCGGGCCGCCCGCATCGTGGACCAGCTGGAGGAGGTGGGCGTCCTGGGACCCTTCGAGGGCTCCAAGCCCCGCCAGATCATCATGACCCGCCAGCAGTGGCAGGAGATGCAGTTCATCAACGGCACCGCCCCCATCGGTCCCGGCGGGACAGGCGGTGCTTACAGCACAGGTAGTCCCGGCGGGACAGGCAGTCCCTCCGCCCCCGGCGCGGGCGGATTCCCGACGCCCCCGCCCGCGCCGGCGGTCCCCGTCAACGACGACCTGGCCTTCTCCGCCGACGACCCGGCGGAGGACGGGGAATAAGGAGGGCAGACGGTGGAAGACCTTGGAAGCAAGCTGGCCGTGGGCGGATTTGCCGCCCAGGGCGCGGCGGGGCTGGCCCTGGGGCTCACGTACGTGTTCGCCGGGGACGCTTTGAGCGACGTGTTCGCGGGGCAGACGGGCGGGGCGCTGGCGGCCGCCGCCGGGGCCCTCAGCACCCTCAGCGGCGTGGGCATGACGGCCTGCGCGGTGGGCTTCTCCCTGCGGTATCTGGACCGCCGCCGGGGCGCGGACCTGGCCGTGGCGGCGCTGACGATCCTCTCCCTGGTCGTCGCCCTCTTCACCCCCCGGTTCGCGGCGCTCCGGCCGATCCTGGGGTGGGCGTACATGGCGGTGATGTCCGTCACATCGCTCCGGCGCCGGAAACCGGCCCTGTCCGCCGGGCTGACCGCCGCGCTTTTTCTACAGGTCGTCTCCGGCCCCCTGGCGGCCCTCCTGCCCGACGCGCCCGTGCCCCAGGGGCTCTTCTCCGCCCTCCAATCCCTTGCCTGCTGCGCCGCGCTCACCCTCTACCCCCTCCTCGTGGCCCCCGCGCCGCCGGAGGAGGAGGGGAAAAAGCCCCGGAAATGACGACACCCTCTCCCGACGGACGGTCGGGGGAGGGTGATTTTTATTGGGTTTGTAAACGCTCAGATCAGGGCGCAG
This sequence comes from uncultured Oscillospiraceae bacterium, assembly GCA_947624585.1. Classification (GTDB taxonomy): domain Bacteria; phylum Bacillota; class Clostridia; order Oscillospirales; family Oscillospiraceae; genus RUG626. Next base: position 1,474 of record CANQKZ010000013.1, read on the forward strand.
ACGGCCTCAGAGTAGGCGGACAGGTCCTCTACGGGGAGCCCCGCCAGGAGCTTTGCCTGGGCGCAGAGCACCAGGGCGATCTTGGCGGCTTTATCCTTATCCTGCTCATAGGCGGCGGTCAGGGAGGCGAACACCGGGTGGGACGGGTTCAGCTCCAGGACGCGGCGGGCCTTGATCTTCTCCCCGGCCTCGCCGGGCATCTGGCGGAAGTACCGCTCCATCTCCAGGGTGATCTCCCCCTCGTAGGACATACAGACGGCGGAGCTGACGAGGGAGTTGGACAGCTTCACGTCTGCCACGTCGTCCTTCAGCGTCTCCTTCATGAAGTCCAGAAGGTCCCGCGCCTTTTCGGCGGTCTCCTCCTGCTCCTTCTTCTCCTCCTCGGACTCCAGCCCCAGGTCCCCGGCGGAGACGCTGCGCAGCTCCTTGCCCTCGTAGTTGTAGAGCATCTGGACGGCGAACTCGTCGATGTCCTCGATGAGGTACAGGATCTCATACCCCCTGGCCTTCACCTGCTCGTTCTGGGGAAGGCCGGCGGCGGTGCGGAGACTGTCCGCGGCGGCGTAGTAGATGTATTTCTGGCTCTCGGGCATCCGGGAGACGTAGTCCTTGAGGCTGGTCAGCTTCTCCTCGTTGGAGCTGTAAAATTTCAGAAGGTCCTTCAAAAGGTCCCGCTTCATGCCGTACTCGCCCACCAGGCCGTACTTGATCTGGCGTCCGAAGGCGGCCCAGAAGGTGTCGTACTTGTCGGGGGCGTCGGTCATCAGCTTCAAAAGCTCGGACTTGACCTTGTTCTCCAGATTCCCGGCGATGATCTTCAACTGCCGGTCGTGCTGGAGGATCTCGCGGGAGATGTTGAGGGAGAGGTCCGGGGAGTCCACCACGCCGCGCACGAACCGGAAGCACTCGGGCAGCAGGTCCGCGCAGGACTCCATGATCAGCACGCCCGAGCTGTACAGGGCCAGCCCCGGCTTGTAGTCCCGGCTGTAGAAGTCGTAGGGCGCCTTGGCGGGGATGAAAAGCAGGGCCCGGTAGCTGGTCAGCCCCTCGGCGTTGACGCGGATGACCGCCACCGGGTCGTCCTGGTCGTGGAACCGCTCCTTATAAAACTCGACGCACTTCTCGTCCGTGGCCTCCGTCTTGCTCCTCTGCCAGATGGGGACCATGGAGTTGACCGTCTCCTCCTCGGTGCGGGTGACGGGCTCCGTCTTCTTGTGGCCGTGCTCGTCCTCCTCGTCCGTCTCCACATACTCCGTGTGCTCCACGTCCATGCGGATGGGGAAGCGGACGTAGTCGGAGTACTTCTTGATGAGGTCCTTCACCCGCCAGGTCTCCAGGAAATCGCTGTACCGCTCCTCCTCGGTGTCGGGCTTGATGTGCATGATCACGTCGGTGCCCACGGCGTCCTTCTCGCACTCGGTGACGGTGTACCCGTCGGCGCCGGTGCTCTCCCACATATACGCCTGCTGGGCGCCGTAGGCACGGGAGATCACGGTCACCTTGTCGGAGACCATGAAGGCGGAGTAGAAGCCCACGCCGAACTGGCCGATGATGTCGATGTCCTCGTTTTCGCCCTTGTCCATCTCGGACTTGAATTTGAAGGACCCGGAGTGGGCGATGACGCCCAGGTTCTCCTCCATGGAGTCCCGGTCCATGCCGATGCCGTTGTCGGAGACGGTGACGGTCCGGGCGTCCTTGTCCAGCTTTACCAGGATGCGGAAATCGTCCCGGTTCATGCCCACCTTGTCGTCGGTCAGGGACAGGTAGCTGAGCTTGTCGATGGCGTCGGAGGCGTTGGAGATGATCTCCCGGAGGAAGATCTCCCTGTGGGTGTAGATGGAGTTGATCATCAGGTCCAGAAGACGCTTGGACTCGGCCTTGAACTGCTTTTTTGCCATATCGTTTGTTACTTCCTTCCAATTTTACAGGCCCGACTAAGCGGGCCTGTTCTGTATTGCTGTCATTATAGTCCCATTTCCGGGGGCTTTTGTTACAAATTTCTTAAAAGTTGATGATTCCCAGGTGTTCCAAAAGGATCTTGAGGCCAATGAGGATGAGGATGACGCCCCCGGCAAGCTCCGCCTTCTCGTGGAAACGGCCCCCCACCCGGTTGCCCAGGTACACCCCGCCCACGGAAAAGGCGAAGGTGGTGACGCCGATGACGGCGATGGAGGACCAGATGTTCACCGAGAGGAACGCGAAGGTGACCCCCACCGCCAGCGCGTCGATGCTGGTGGCAACGGCCAGGATCAGCAGCTCCCGGAGGGCGAAGGAGCCGGAATCATCGTCCTCCCCGCCCCGCAGGACCTCCCAGATCATCTTCCCGCCGATGAAGGCCAGGAGCACAAAGGCGATCCAGTGGTCGATCTCGGTGATGTAGGACTCAAACTGCCGCCCCAGAAGCCAGCCCAGAAGGGGCATCAGCGCCTGGAACCCCCCGAAGAAAAGGCCGGTCTCCACCGCGTTCCACGGGCGAAGCCGCCGGGCGGACAGGCCCTTGCACACGGACACGGCGAAGGCGTCCATGGAGAGGGCCACGGCGGTGAGGAAAAGCTCCGCAAACCCCATGTCAGCCCCTTATGGCCGCCCGGATGCCGGAGAGCAGCCCGTCGAAGGTCTCATAGGCGGGCAGGTCCGGGTTGTCGGCGCGGATCTTCTCGGTGCTCCGGAAGAGGAACCCGGCCTTGCTGGCGCGGATCATGGCAAGGTCGTTGTAGCTGTCCCCGGCGGCCACGGTCTCGAAGCCGCAGGACTGGAGCGCCCGGACGGTGGTGAGCTTGGACTGCTCGCACCGCATCCTGAAGCCCGTGATCTCCCCGGAGGGGGCGGCGATGAGCTCGTTGCAGAAGAGCGTGGGCCAGCCAAGCTTGCGCATCAGCGGGGAGGCGAACTGGGTGAAGGTGTCCGACAGGATCAGCACCTGAGTCTCCTCCCGCAGGGCGTCCAGGAACTCCCGCGCCCCGGGCAGGGGGTCGATTTGGGCGATCACGTCCCGGATCTGCCGGAGGCCCAGACCGCGCTCCTTCAGGATGGCGAGGCGAAAGGCCATGAGCTTTGCGTAATCGGGCTCGTCGCGGGTGGTGCGGCGGAGCTCCGGGATGCCGGAGACCTCCGAGAAGGCGATCCAGATCTCCGGGACAAGGACGCCCTCCAGGTCGAGACAGACGATATTCATAGGGAAACCTCATTTCATTTAAAGAAGTAAACGTACCCATTATACACGTTTTTTACCGATTTGCAAGGCGAAAACCGCCGTCAACAATGCTAAAATGCCTGAAAATTTGTGGATTTAAAGCGCGAGATTCGCTAAAACGTAAAAACGGAAATCGGCTCTTGACATTCGGGGAAAGTGGTTGTATGATAAGGAGCAATAGAAAAAGGCTGTGATGGGAACAAAGGCGTTCGCAGTAGATTTCAGAGAGCCGCTGTCCGGTGCAAAGCGGTATCGGGCGTCCGCCGGTCTCCTCCCTGAGCCGTAACCTGAAAGCCCGCGGGCAAGTAGGGGACACCGGGTTCTCCCGTTACAGAGAGGCCGCGTTGACAGACGCGGGGTGAGTGGGCGCTCCAAGCGCCAAGAAGAGTGGTACCGCGGAAGCTTCTTTCGTCTCTTTATCCTAAAATATTTTGTGTATTTTGGGTAAAAAGAGGCTTTTTTTGTACCCAAAAATACCGGAAAGGGAATGTTATGAAAGGTTTTGAAAAGTACACCCGGCAATATTTCATCCCGGAGGGGAACTACGCCGACTGGATGAAGCGCGATCACATCGAGAAGGCCCCCACCTGGTGCAGCGTGGACCTGCGGGACGGGAACCAGTCCCTGATCATCCCCATGAGCCTGGAGGAGAAGCTGGAGTTCTTCGACCTTTTGGTGAAGATCGGCTTCAAGGAGATCGAGGTGGGCTTCCCCGCCGCCAGCGAGACGGAATACGAGTTCTGCCGCACCCTCATCGAGCGGGATCTGATCCCCGACGGCGTGGCCATCCAGGTGCTGACCCAGTCCCGGGAGCACATCATCAAAAAGACCTTCGAGGCCGTGCGCGGCTGCAAGAACGCCATCGTGCATCTCTACAACTCCACCAGCGTGGCCCAGCGGGAGCAGGTGTTCAAGAAGTCCAAACAGGAGATCGTCGACATCGCCGTTTCCGGCGCGAAGCTCTTCAACGAGTACGTGGAGAAGACCCCCGGCAATTTCCGCTTCGAGTATTCCCCCGAGAGCTTCACTGGCACCGAGCCGGAGTTCGCCCTGGAGATCTGCAACGCCGTCTCCGAGGTGTGGAAGCCCACGCCGGAGCGCAAGGTCATCTACAACCTGCCGGTGACCGTCTCCCACTCCATGCCCCATGTGTACGCCAGCCAGATCGAATATATGTGCAAAAACCTCAACTACCGGGACGGCATCGTGGTGTCCCTGCACCCCCACAACGACCGGGGCTGCGCCATCGCGGACACGGAGATGGGCATCCTGGCCGGGGCCCAGCGGGTGGAGGGCACCCTCTTCGGCAACGGCGAGCGCACCGGCAACGTGGACATCATCACCCTGGCCCTCAATATGTACTCCCAGGGCGTGGACCCGGAGCTGGACTTCCACGACCTGCCCTCCATCACCAGGACCTATGAGAAGGTCACCAGGATGCACGTCTACGAGCGCCAGCCCTACTCCGGCGCCCTGGTCTTCGCCGCCTTCTCCGGTTCCCATCAGGACGCCATCGCAAAGGGGATGCACTGGCGGGAGGAGCACCCGGACGAGCCCTGGACCGTGCCCTACCTGCCCATCGACCCCACGGACCTGGGCAGGGTCTACGAGGCGGACGTCATCCGCATCAACTCCCAGTCCGGCAAGGGAGGCATCGGGTACATCCTGGAGACTCAGTTTAAATACCTCCTGCCCCCCAAAATGCGGGAGTCCTTCGGCTACCACATCAAGGGCATCTCCGACCGGGAGCACCGGGAGCTTCTGCCCCAGGAGATCTTCGACATCTTCAACGAGAACTACGTCAACGTCAAATCCGTGATGAACGTGCCCGAGGCCCACTACGTCCAGGAGCCCGACGGCATCACCGCCACGGTCACCGTCCTCTACAAGGGCGTCAAGCAGAAGGTCACCGCCTTCGGCAACGGCCGCCTCGACGCCGTATCCAACGCCGTGAAGATGGTCATCGACCAGCCCTACACCCTGGAGGTCTACACCCAGCACGCCCTGGAGGAGGGTTCCACCTCCAAGGCCGCCAGCTACGTGGGCATCAAGTCCAAATCCGGCGAGATGTTCTGGGGCGTGGGCGTCAGCCGCGACATCATCGTAAGCTCCATCAAGGCCCTGGTTTCCGCCGTGAACAGGCTGCTGGAGAAAAAGTGAGAGTATTGTAAAGACATTAAGCATATTTTAGGAGAACGACATGAAATTGACAGGAGCTCAGATCGTCGTGGAGACCCTCATCGAACAGGGCGTGACCGATGTGTTCGGCTACCCCGGCGGACAGGTGCTGAATCTCTACGACGCCATATACGAGGCGGGGGACCGCATCCGCCACGTCCTCACCGCCCACGAGCAGGGCGCGTCCCACGCCGCCGACGGGTACTCCCGGGCCACCGGCAAGGTGGGCGTGGTCATCGCCACCTCCGGCCCCGGCGCGACAAATCTGGTCACCGGCATCGCCACCGCCATGCTGGACAGTGTCCCCATGGTGGCCATCACCGGCAACGTGCCCCAGGACCTCATCGGCCGGGACTCCTTCCAGGAGATCGACATCACCGGCATCACCCTGCCCATCACCAAGCACAACTACTTCATCCACGACGTCAATAAGCTGGCCGACAAGATCCGCGAGGCGTTCCGCATCGCCAAATCCGGCCGCCCCGGCCCCGTGCTCATCGACATCCCCAAGGACATCCAGACGGCCGTGGCGGAGTTTGAGCCGCGCCCCGTGGAGCCCCCCTTCCCCCAGCACATCCCCTCCGAGACCCGCGTCGCCGAGGCGGCGGCCCTCATCGACTCCCGGTCCCGCCCCTTCATCCACATCGGCGGCGGCGTCATCGGCTCCCGCACCTGGGACCTGGTGACGGAGCTGGCGGACAAGATCGACGCGGTCATCGGCTGCTCCCTGATGGGCCTGTCCGCCATCCCCACCGACCACCCCCGCTTTCTGGGGATGCAGGGTATGCACGGGCACTACGCTTCCTCCATGGCCTCCAACGACGCGGACCTGATCATCGCCATCGGCACCCGCTTTTCCGACCGGGCCACGGGCAACAAGGCGAAATTTGCCAAAAACGCCAGGATCATCCACATCGACGCGGACTTCGCGGAGATAAGCAAGAACATCACCGCCGACATCGGCATCTGCGGCGACATCGCCGCGGCCCTGCGGAAGCTCATCGACTCGGTGCACGAGGCCAACCACATGGACTGGATGGACCACATCGAGGACCTGCGGGACAAGGAGCTGAGCTTCCTTGTGGACAACCCCGGCGCGCTCACCCCGCTGAAGGTGATGGAGACGATCAACAAATACAAGAACGCCGACACCCCCGTGGCAACCGACGTGGGCCAGCACCAGATGTGGGCCGCCCAGTATATCCGGTTCCAAAAGCCCAGGAAGATGATCTCCTCCGGGGGACTGGGCACCATGGGCTTCGGCCTGGGCGCCGCCATCGGGGCCGCCGTGGGGACAGGGGAGCGCACCGTACTCATCACCGGCGACGGAAGCTTCGGCATGAACTTAAACGAGCTTGCCACCGCCGTCACCTACCGCGTGCCCGTGACCGTCGTGCTTATCGACAACAAGACCCTCGGCATGGTCCGCCAGTGGCAGACCCTCTTCTTCAACCACCACTACGCCGACACCAATCTGGACGTGCGCAAGACGGACTATGTGAAGCTCGCCGAGGCGTTCGGCGCGAAAGGCGTCCGGTGCGCTTCGCCTACGGAGTTCGACGCGGCCTTCTCCGAGGCCATAAAATCCGACGGCGTCACCGTCATCGACTGCCTCATCGACAAGGACGAGTTCGTCCTGCCCATGCTGCCTCCCGGCGGCGCCATCGACGACATCATCACGGTAAAGAAGGGGGTGTGAACCGTGAGCGAAACAAAGAGCAACAAATTCGTCATCGCCGTCTATGTGGAAAACAAGTTCGGCGTCCTCACACGGGTCACCAGTATGTTCACCCGCCGGGGCTTCAACATCGACTCTCTGACCGTGGGCGTCACCGAGTCGCCGGAGTACAGCCGCATCACCATCACCATGTCCGGCGACGGCTACGCCCGGGCCCAGATGCTCAACCAGCTGCGCAAGCTCTTCAACGTCAAGAAGGTGGAGCTTCTGGAGGACGTGGACGCCATCGAGCGGGAGCTGGTGCTGGTGAAGATCCGCAACGACCCGGAAAACCACCAGCGGGTCCTCTCCGCTCTCGACATCTTCAAGGCCAAGATCATCAACTACTCCGTGGAGGCCCTGTGCATCGAGGTCACCGGCACCCCGGACAAGATCGACGCCCTCATCGAGATGATCAAGCCCCTTGGCATCATCGAGCTTTGCCGCACCGGCATCGTGGCCCTCCAGAAGGGCGGCGGGTCCATCATGGAGTCGGACGACGTGAACTGAGGTATTTTGATAACGCTTTCTACGGCACTATGCCGCCAAGATATCACTTTATTACAATAAAAGGAGATATTCCCATGAACAGAATTTTCTACGAGCAGGACTGCGATCTTCACCGTCTGGACGGGAAGACCGTCGCCATCATCGGCTACGGCTCCCAGGGCCACGCCCACGCGCTGAACCTGAAGGATTCCGGCGTCAACGTCATCGTCGGCCTCTACGAGGGGTCCAAGAGCTGGGCCAAGGCCGAGGCCCAGGGCCTCACCGTCATGACCGCCGCCGATGCCGCCAAGGCCGCCGACATCATCATGATTTTGATCAACGACGAGAAGCAGGCCAAGCTCTACAAGGAGAGCATCGAGCCCAATCTGACCGAGGGCAAGACGCTGGCCTTTGCCCACGGCTTCAACATCCACTTCGGCTGCATCAAGCCCCCGAAGAACGTGAACGTCATCATGGTCGCCCCCAAGGGCCCCGGCCACACCGTCCGCAGCGAGTACCAGGCCGGAAAGGGCGTTCCCATGCTCATCGCCGTGGAGCAGGACGCCACCGGCGATGCCTGGGACATCGGTCTTGCTTACGCGGCCGGCATCGGCGGCGCCAGAGCCGGTGTGCTGGAGACGACCTTCCGCACCGAGACCGAGACGGACCTGTTCGGCGAGCAGGCGGTCCTGTGCGGCGGCGTCTGCGCCCTGATGCAGGCGGGCTTCGAGACCCTGTGCGAGGCCGGATACGACCCCCGCAACGCCTACTTTGAGTGCATCCACGAGATGAAGCTCATCGTGGACCTCATTTACCAGTCCGGTTTCGCCGGGATGCGCTACTCCATCTCCAACACCGCCGAGTACGGCGACTACATCACCGGTCCCAAGATCATCACCGAGGAGACAAAGAAGACCATGAAGAAGATCCTCTCCGACATCCAGGACGGCACCTTCGCCAAGGACTTCCTCCTGGATATGTCCGACGCGGGAGCCCAGGTCCACTTCAACGCCATGCGCAAGAAGGCCGCCGAGCACCCCTCCGAGATCGTGGGCGCCGAGATCCGCAAGCTGTATAGCTGGTCCGACGAGGATAAGCTCATCAACAACTAATAATTGGATACCCATTCCGCTTTCACAGGCCCGGAAGGCCCCTCCGGGCTCCGGGCCTGTGGTGTCGATATGAAAGGAAGGAAGCCAAATGGTCAAAGACACCATCGTGGGCGGCTATGAGAACGCCCCCCACCGGTCCCTGTATTACGCGCTGGGGCTCACCGACGAGGAGCTCCAGCGGCCCCTCATCGGCATCGTCAGCTCCTACAACGAGATCGTCCCCGGCCACATGAATCTGGACAAGATCACCGAGGCCGTGAAGCAGGGCGTCGCCATGGCGGGCGGCACCCCCATCGTCTTCCCCGCCATCGCCGTGTGCGACGGCATCGCCATGGGCCACGTGGGCATGAAGTACTCCCTGGTCACCCGGGACCTGATCGCCGACTCCACCGAGTGCATGGTCATGGCCCACGGGTTTGACGGCCTTGTGATGATCCCCAACTGCGACAAGAACGTGCCCGGCCTCCTGATGGCGGCGGCGCGGCTCAACCTGCCCACCGTCTTCGTCTCCGGCGGCCCCATGCTGGCGGGGAGAGTGGACGGACACAAGACAAGCCTCTCCAGTATGTTCGAGGCCGTGGGCGCCTACTCCGCCGGAAAAATTGACGGGGCCAAGCTGCGGGAGTACGAGTGCAAGACCTGCCCCTCCTGCGGCTCCTGCTCCGGCATGTACACAGCCAACTCCATGAACTGCCTCACCGAGGTGCTGGGCATGGGCCTCCGGGGCAACGGCACCATCCCCGCCGCCTACTCCGCCCGCATTTCCCTGGCCAAACGGGCCGGGATGCAGGTGATGGAGCTGGTGCGGCGCGACATCCGCGCCCGGGACATCATGACCGAGGCCGCCATCCGCAACGCCCTCACCGCCGATATGGCCCTGGGGTGCTCCACCAACTCCATGCTCCACCTCCCGGCCATCGCCAACGAGTGCGGCGTGAAGTTCGACCTCAATATGGCAAACGAGATCAGCGCACGCACTCCCAATCTCTGCCATCTGGCCCCCGCCGGTCCCACCTACATGGAGGACCTGAACGAGGCGGGCGGCGTCTACGCAGTGCTGAAGGAGCTGACGAAGAAGGACCTCATCGACACCTCCGTCATGACCTGCACGGGAAGGACCCTGGGCGAGAACATCGCGGACGCGGAGAACCTGAACCCGGAGATCATCCGGCCCATCGACAACCCCTACTCCGAGACCGGCGGCATCGCGGTGCTCTTCGGGAATCTGGCGGAGAACGGCTGTGTGGTGAAGAGAAGCGCCGTGGCCCCCGAGATGCTGGTCCATGAGGGCCCCGCCAGGGTCTTCAACAGCGAGGAGGAGGCCATAAAGGTCATCCACGCGGGTGGAATAAACCCCGGCGACGTGATCGTCATCCGCTACGAGGGCCCGGCGGGCGGCCCCGGAATGCGGGAGATGCTGAACCCCACCTCCGCCATCGCGGGAGCGGGGCTGGATAAGTCCGTGGCCCTCATCACCGACGGCCGTTTCTCCGGCGCGACCAGGGGCGCCTCCATCGGCCACGTAAGCCCCGAAGCGGCCTCCGGCGGTTTGATCGCGTATGTCCACGAGGGGGACACCATAGCCATTGACATCCCGGGCCACACCATTACCCTGAAGGTCCCCGACGGGGAGATCGAGGCCCGGAAGGCCGCCGAGAAGCCGCTGGTGAAGACCGATATCACCGGGTATTTGAAGCGCTACGCCGCGCAGGTGTCTTCCGCCGACAAGGGCGCTATTGTCAATCATATATAACCTATATACTATAATGTGTTCCCCCCTTGTGGGGAATGTGGGTTTACTTTCTTCTCTTTTGCGGTGACAAAAGAGAAGAAAGTAACAAAGAAGAGAAAATCATGTTTTGGGGGTCGGCGGTGACTTTTGGGTGGGCGCTTCGTAACGCGGGGCGGCTTCCGCGTTCCGTGTCTGTACGTCTGGGTGGAACCATAGCCGCGCGGGCCTTGGTCTAATAGGTTGGAGCATCAACTTCGCTTGGCCGCTTACGTTGGCGGTGGTCAGGGGTTTGGTATCTCTGTTTTGGGCCGCGCTTGGTGGGCGGTTGTTGTGGAGCCCGTTTGGGAGTGGGAGGTCATCTGGGGGCGTACGTCGCTCTTTTTAAAAAGGGTTTTCAAAATATTTTTCCTTCGGAAATTCATTTTGAAAAGATTTGGGGGCGGTCCACTTCCCCTTCATTTCACAAATCTCCCGCTTAATTTCAAGAAAATTTCCTTAATTTCAAACGAAATTCCTTAATTTCAAAGAATTTTCCTTAATTTCAAAGCCCCCCAAACCCCGAAACCCTTGCGGCGCAAGGAGTTTGCCCTTAATTTCAAAATTTCACCCGTTTTTGGCCTTTTAAAACGGTTACAACTTTGTAACCATTCCAAATTCAGCCATAACCCAATGCGATGCCCCCAAGATGACATCCATCCCCAAACAGAACCATCCACCGTCCCCACCACCGAAAGCACCACAAAGCGCAACCCAAAACAGAACCACCCACCTACCGTCCCCACCAGGGTAAGCGCCCACCAAGCGCGGCCCAAAACAGAACCACCCACCTACCGTTCCAACCACCGAAAGCGCCCACGCAGCGCGGCCCAAAACAGAGCCACCCACCTATCAACAACCTCCTCCGTAAGCGGCCAAGCGAAGTTGAAGCAGAAACCAATTAAGTCTTCGTCCCGCGCGGCTATGGTTCCACCCAGACGCACCGACCCGGAACGCGGAAGCCGACCCGCGTTACGCAGCGCCAACCCCGGACCACCGCCGACCCCAACACCGCCCTTTTCTCTCTTTTGCTTCTTTTCTCTCTTTTGTGCAGTGGGCAAAAGGCCCACGGAACAAAAGAGAGAAAAGAAGACCTCCCCTCCGGCAATTCCGCCGGACACAGAATAAAAGAATAAAAAAGGATGTGATCTCAAAATGCCCATGACCATGTCACAAAAAATCCTGGCTTTTCATGCCAGTCTCCCGGCCGTTGAGCCCGGACAGCTCATCTTATGCGATTTAGACCGTATTCACGGTAACGATATCACCTCCCCGGTGGCTATCCGGGAATTCAAGAAAATGGGATTTGAAAAGGTGACAAATCCCCAAAATATCACCCTTATCATGGACCATTTCGTGCCCAACAAGGACATCAAGGCGGCCCAGCAGTGCAAGTGCTGCCGGGAGTTCGCCGGGGAGCAGGAGCTGGAGAGCTTCTTCGACGTGGGAAGAATGGGCATCGAGCACGCGCTGATCCCCGAGGAGGGGCTGGTCGTCACCGGGGACGTGGCTATCGGGGCCGATTCCCACACCTGCACCTACGGGGCCCTGGGCGCTTTCTCCACCGGCGTCGGCTCCACCGATATGGCCTTCGGCATGGCCACGGGGAAGGCGTGGTTCAAGGTGCCCTCCGCTCTCAAATTCGTCCTCACCGGGGAACTTCCAAAGTATGTATCCGGCAAGGACCTGATTTTGCACATCATCGGCATGATCGGCGTGGACGGCGCGCGCTATAAATCCATGGAGTTCACCGGCCCCGGCGCGCACTCCTTAAGTATGCCCGACCGCCTCACCGTCTGCAATATGGCAATCGAGGCAGGAGCCAAGAACGGCATCTTCGAGGTGGACGAGGTGACCCTGGCCTACGAGAAGGAGCACGCAAAGCGGGAGCTCCGCGTCTTCCGGGCCGACGAGGACGCACAGTACGACGCGGTCTATGAGATCAACCTCTCCGAGCTCCGCCCCACCGTGGCCTTCCCGCACCTGCCCGAGAACACCCACACCGTGGACGAGATCGGGGACGTGAAGATCGACCAGGTGGTCATCGGCTCCTGCACCAACGGCCTTTTCAAGGATATGGCGGAGGCCGACTCCATCCTCAAGGGCCGCAAGGTGGCGAAGAACGTCCGCGCCATCATCATCCCGGCCACCCAGGACATCTATCTCAAGTGCCTGGAGGCGGGCTTCATAAAGGACTTCATCGAGGCGGGCTGCGTCGTCTCCACCCCCACCTGCGGCCCGTGCCTGGGCGGCTACATGGGCATTCTCGCCGAAGGGGAGCGGTGCGTCTCCACCACCAACAGGAATTTTGTGGGAAGAATGGGCCATGTGGACAGCGAGGTGTACCTGGCAAGCCCCGCCACCGCCGCCGCCAGCGCCGTGCTGGGCAGGATCGCGTCCGCCGAGGAGGTAGTAAAATGAAGTGTATTGGAAATGTTGTGAAGTACGGCGACAACGTGGACACCGACGTTATCATCCCCGCGAGATACTTAAATACCAGCGACCCCAAAGAGCTTGCGGCCCACTGCATGGAGGACATAGACAAATCCTTCCGAAGCAAGGTTTCGGAGGGGGACATCCTGGTGAGCGGCGAGAACTTCGGCTGCGGCTCCTCCCGTGAGCACGCCCCCATCGCCATCAAGGAGAGCGGCATCAGTTTGGTCATCGCGAAGAGCTTCGCCCGCATCTTCTACCGCAACGCCATCAACATCGGCCTTGCCATCACCGAGTGCCCCGAGGCCGCCGAGGCCATCGAGGAGGGCCACCGCGTGGAGGCGGACCTGGACGCGGGCGTCATCACGGACCTGACCACCGGGAGGAGCTTCAAAACCGAGCCGTTCCCGGAGTTTATCCAGAATATCATCAGCGCCGGCGGGCTTGTCAACGCCGCCAAAAGCGGGATCCTTTCGTGAAAGGATCTGAAGCTTTAGTTTATGCTTTGGCCGCCCTTCCCGGACGGAGGGGGTGGGTTTACTTTCTTCTCTTTTGCGGTGACAAAAGAGAAGAAAGTAACAAAGAAGAGAAAATCATGTTTTTGAGGGGTCGGTGGGAACTTTTGACCTGGCGCTTCGTAACGCGGGTCGGCTTCCGCGTTCCGTGTCTGTACGTCTGGGAGGAACCATAGCCGCGCGGGCCTTGGTCTAATAGGTCGGAGCATCAGCTTCGCTTGGCCGCTTACGTTGGCGGTGGTCGGTAGGTGGGTATCTCTGTTTTGGGCCGCGCTTTGTGGGCGGTCGTTGTGAGGCCCGTTCTGGAGGTGCGGAGGTCAACGGTCGTACGTCGCACGGGTTAACAAGGTATTTTCAAAATTGTTTGCCTTTGGCAAATGCATTTTCAAAATATAATTGCGCGGCTTGCTGATAAATCAGGATTTGTGGAGGTAAAGATATGAACAAAGTTTGGCAGTATTTTTTGTTGGGTATTGTAGTGGCTATTGGTGGATTGTTTGTAACTAATTTTATAGCGAGTATTCTCAATATGATTATGGATTACGGAACTGCATATGTTATTAGCATTTGCATGTATCTTAGTGTTGTTGTTGTGACCTGTACGGGAATCATAGTCATTAAACTGGACAAAATCACGCATTTGGATAGAGAAAGTGGCAAACAAAGTAACGAGCAAAGCGAGTGATAAAATTCCCGTTTATGAAAAAAGATTTCAAAATGCATTTGCTAACGACAAACAATTTTGAAAAACCTCTTTAACCCTGCGACGCACAACCCCCGGACAACCCACGCACCCCCAACACTGGCCGCCCCTCCTCGCGGCAACGGGACCTCACGCGCTGATTTAGAATAGTTACAAACCTGTAACCATTTTAAACGCCCCAAAACGGGTGAAATTTTGAAATTAAGGGCAAACCCCTTGCGGCGCAAGGGTTTCCGGGTTTGGGGGGCTTTGAAATTAAGGAGAATTCTTTGAAATTAAGGAAAATTCTTTGAAATTAAGGAAATTTTCTTGAAATTAAGCGGGAGATTTGTGAAATGAAGGGGGAGTGGACCGCCCCCAAACCTTTTCAAAATGAATTTCCGCAGGAAAGATATTTTGAAAACCCTTTTTTAAAAGAGCGACGCACACCATTAGATGACCTCCCACTTCCAAACGGGCACCACAACAACCGCCCACCCAGCGCGGCCCCAAACAGAGCCACCCACCTATCGACCACCTCCAGCGTAAGCGGCCAAGCGAAAGTGATGCTGAGCGTATTAAGTCTCAGGACCGCGCGGCTATGGTTCCGCCCAGGCCCCGGACACACACCGCGTGAGCCGACCCGAGATACACGGTAGGAGACTTCGTCTCCCGCCAACCCCCAACACCGGCCTTTTCTCTCTTTTGCTTCTTTTCTCTCTTTTGTGCAGTGGGCACACCGCCCACGGAACAAAAGAGAGAAAAGAAGACCCCCCGTCCCCTCGGACGGACACCCAAAAAAAAGCCCCAGTGGCCTCAAGAACAACAAAGGAGATCGCAATTTCGATGAATTACAACATAGCTTTACTTCGCGGCGACGGCATAGGACCCGAAATCGTAGACAGCGCCGTTAAAGTCCTCCGGGTCATCGGCCAAAAATACGGCCACGGTTTCAATTTCACACCCTACCTCATTGGCGGCACCGCCATCGACGCCACCGGCGTCCCCCTCCCGCGGGAGACTGTGGACGGTTGTCTCGCCTCCGACAGTGTGCTCCTGGGCGCCGTGGGCGGACCCAAGTGGGACACCCTGCCCGGCCATCTCCGCCCGGAGAAGGCGCTTCTCGGCATCCGCGCTGCCCTGGGGCTCTTTACCAATCTTCGCCCTGCCAGGCTCTACCCGGCTCTCAGCGGCGATTGCCCCCTCCGCCCCGACATCGTGAAGGACGGGTTCGACATCATGATCGTCCGGGAGCTCACCGGCGGCATCTACTTCGGCGACCGGGGGTACCGGGAGGGCAAGTACGGCGAGGAGGCCTTTGACACCGAGTGCTACTCCCGCTTCGAGATCGAGCGCATCGCCCGCGTCGCCTTCGAGACGGCCCGCAAGCGCCGGGGCAGGGTCAGCTCCATCGACAAGGCAAACGTCCTGGAGACAAGCCGCCTCTGGCGGAAGACCGTCCACGAGATCGGCGAAGCCGACTACCCCGACGTGGAGCTTCGCGACGTGCTGGTGGACAACGCCGCCATGCAGCTGGTGAAGAACCCCGCCCAGTTCGACGTGATCGTCACCTCCAATATGTTCGGCGACATCCTCTCCGACGAGGCCAGCCAGATCACCGGCTCCATCGGGATGCTGCCCTCCGCCAGCCTCAACGAGACTACACGGGGAATGTATGAGCCCATCCACGGCTCCGCCCCCGACATCGCGGGACGCGGCATCGCCAACCCCATCGCCACCATCCTTTCCGCCGCCATGATGCTCCGGTACTCCTTCGACCTCCGTGCCGAGGCGGACGATATCGAAGCCGCCGTGGATAAGGTCCTGAACGACGGCCTGCGCACCGCCGACATCGTGGGCGCCTCCGGGAAGACGCCGCTGTCCACCGCCGAGATGACCGACGCCGTCATAGCGAGGCTCTGAGATGCTGGAAAGTCTGCCCATCGCGGCGGCGCGTCTGGCGTCCATCGTGGTTTTCCGGGGCGTGAAGAACGCGCCCGTTTTAAAGGCCCTCCGCGCCTTCTTTGAGTGCGAGGGGGACGAGTCCGAGCGGGTGGAGCGGTACGCCGATTTCGTCTCCGCCCTCTACGAGGAGGGGTACAACCTGAGCCGGTACCTCCTGAACGCGGCGGCGGAGGACGAGAACCGGTACGTCATCCTCCGCTCCAGGGGCGAGCCCATCCCCCCGGCGCTCCAAAACGCGGTCAACGGGGAGCTGGGGGTCTTCCAGGAGATCTCCGACCTGACCGCCGCCGGGTTCAAGCGGCTCATCGGCTTCCACCGGTACCTGCCGGGGTTCGAGTCGGAGAAGCTGGACTTCGCCGCCGAGTTTGAAAAGCGCATGGCCTCCATCGGCACCACCGGCTACGGCCAGTACGCCCGCCACACCATGTTCCGCGTGGTGGATGGGGAGGTCCGGCCCGTCCACACCCCGGACAGGACCGATATCTCCGAGCTCATCGGCTACGAGCGGGAGCGGGGGGAGCTTCTGCGCAACACCGAGGCCCTCCTCCGGGGCCTTCCGGCCGCCAACGCCCTGCTCATCGGCGACGCGGGCACCGGGAAGTCCAGCTCCGTCAAGGCCGTGGCAAATCTCCTGGCTCCACGGGGCCTGCGGCTCATCGAGGTCCCCAAGTCCCAGCTTCTGGCGATCCCCGCCGTGCTGGAGCACCTCAGAGACAACCCGCTGAAATTCGTCCTCTTCATCGACGACCTTTCCTTCGAGAAGAACGACGACGCCTTCTCCGCCATGAAGGCCATTCTGGAGGGCTCCGTCTCCGTCAAGGCCCCCAACACCGTCATCTACGCCACCTCCAACCGGCGGCACCTCATTAAGGAGAACTACTCCGACCGGGACGGGGACGATATGCACCGGAACGACACCATCCAGGACACCGTGGCCCTGTCCGACCGGTTCGGGCTCACCATCCTGTTCACAAAGCCCAATAAGGCGCTGTATCTGCGCATCGTCCACGAGCTGTGCGAGGCCAAGTCCATCCCCGAGACGCCGGACCTGGACACCCGGGCCTGCGCCTTCGCCATCCGCCGGGGCGGCATGACCCCCCGGGCCGCCGAGCAGTTCACCGACAGCCTCCTGGCGGACCTGCCCCCGGAGCGGTAATTCTTTTCGCGTATCCTTGGGAGGGAGAAATATGATCACACTTGACAAAATCTACCACGCGCGGTACGTGCTGCGGGACGTGATCCGGAGCACCGACGTGATCTACGCGCCCCACATCAACGAGGAGTCTCAAATTTATTTGAAGACGGAGAATCTTCAGATCACCGGCTCCTTCAAGGTCCGGGGGGCGTATTACAAAATCAGCCAGCTCTCGGAGGAGGAGAAGGCCCGCGGGGTCATCGCCTGCTCCGCCGGGAACCACGCCCAGGGCGTGGCGCTGGCGGCCCAAAAGGCCGGGATCAAGGCGGTCATCTGCCTGCCGGACGGGGCGCCCATCTCCAAGGTGGAGGCCACCAAGTCCTACGGCGCCGAGGTGGTCCTGGTGGAGGGCGTCTACGACGACGCCTACGAGCGGGCGCTGAAGCTCCGGGACGAGTGTGGGTACACCTTCATCCACCCCTTCGACGACGAGCTGGTCATCGAGGGGCAGGGGACCATCGGCCTGGAGCTGATGGAGCAGATCCCGGACATGGACGCGGTGATCGTGCCCGTCGGCGGCGGCGGGCTCATCTCGGGCGTGGCCTTCGCGGTGAAGGCGCTGAACCCGGAGGTGAAGGTCTACGGCGTCCAGGCCGCCGGGGCGCCCAGCATGGTCAGCTCCCTCCGGCAGAAGGAGATCGTCCACCTGCCCTCCGTCTCCACCATCGCCGACGGCATCGCGGTGAAGACGCCGGGGGAGAACACCTTCGCGCTGACAAGCAAATATGTGGACGAGGTGGTGACCGTCACCGACGACGAGATCGCCGCCGCCATCCTGGCCCTGATGGAGCAGCAGAAGCTGGTCACCGAGGGGGCGGGCGCCATCGCCGTGGCCGCCGCCATGTGGAACAAGGTGCCGGTGAAGGGCAAAAAGGTGGTGTGCCTGCTGTCCGGGGGCAACGTGGACGTGTCCATCCTGTCCCGCGTCATCGACCGGGGCCTCCTCATGTCCGGGAGGCGGTGCCAGCTGACCATCGAGCTGGTGGATAAGCCGGGCCAGCTGGAGAAGGTGGCCGGGTACATCGCCCGTGAGGGCGGCAACGTGGTCTCCGTCCACTATGAGCACGCCAACGAGGGCAGCGATATCAACGGCTGCTACCTGCGGCTGGAGCTGGAGACCCGCAATTTCGACCACATCCGCGCCATCCGGCAGAGTCTGAAGGGGCACGGATTCAAGCTGATCGACGAAAAATAAGGAGGAGTTCACATGAGCAAAACCATCCACACCGACACCGCCCCCGCCGCCATCGGGCCCTATTCCCAGGCCGTGGTCACGGGGAACCTGGTCTTCACCTCCGGTCAGATCCCCATCGACCCCGCCACAGGGAACGTGGAGGCCGACGGCATCGAGGCGCAGAGCGAACAGGTGATGAAAAACCTGGGCGAGGTGTTGCGCGCCGCCGGGAGCGATTACGGGAAGGCCATTAAGACCACCTGCTACCTTGCCCACATGGCGGATTTCGCCGCCTTCAACGGGGTGTACGGGAGGTATTTTACGTCCAGGCCCGCCAGGAGCTGCGTGGCGGTGAAGGATCTGCCCAAAGGGGTGCTGGTCGAGGTCGAAGTTGTAGCTGAGATTTGAGGCAAAGCTCATAAAGCCCGGGGGTCGGAATGCTCCGGGCTTTTGTTCTGTGTCCGGCAGAGGTGCCGGAGGGGGGTCTTCTTTTCTCTCTTTTGTTCCGTGGGCTTTTTGCCCACTGCACAAAAGAGAGAAAAGAAGCAAAAGAGAGAAAAGGCCGGTGTTGGGGTCGGCGGTGGTCCGGGGTTGGAGCTTCGTAACGCGGGTCGGCTTCCGCGTGCCGTGTCGTGGGTCTGGGTGGAACCATAGCCGCGCGGGCCGAAGACTTAATTGGTTGGAGCATCAGCTTCGCTTGGCCGCTTACGTTGGCGGTTGTTGGTAGGTGGGTGGCTCTGTTTTGGGCCGCGCTTTGTGGGTGGGGGTTGTGGGGCCCGTTCTGGGGCGTGTCTGTTGTCCGGGGCTGTACGTCGCACTGTTAAAAATGGATTTTCAAAATATCTTTCCGTTGGAAATTCATTTTGAAAATTATTTTATTGCGTTCTGTCCTCTGCCTTACAAAATAATATCCGCCGTCCGTAAAAACAGCGGGAAAATGTATTGACTTTTTGAGTCCGGGAGCATATAATAAAAGTGTGGAAGGCCGCAGAACGCTTGGCACCACTTACATAGGGTTCACAATCTTAGCTCGGGGTCCCAGCCCCAAAACCAAGGCGTGAGCCGTCTGTTCGTTGCAGACGGCTCACTTTTTCTTTATCGTTATGTACAGCGCGTACACGGACACGATCAGCCCCAGTATACTGCATATGCTGCCAATCACGGAAAGAACAGTGACTATGTATCTCACCTCCCCGGGCGTATTTCCCGCGAAAGCAAAACACTCGCCTCCTCGTCGTCGCGGAACCCGCTTTACCTCGCCCTCCCTCCGGTCGGGCTCAGGCGCTGGGTTCGCTCCTCCTCTCCCCACAAAATCTCCAATTTTGCGGGGACCCCGTGAGGGATGTCAGGCACCGTCAGCGTACCGCAAATTGCGTCGGACTTCTACACATTTATTATACATCCAGGCCACTTTCCTGTCAATTCCGAATTTTTTCAAAATGAATTTCCAAAGGAAAGATATTTTGAAAATCCTTATTGATACGAGCGACGTGAAACCCCGGACAACATACACGCCCCAGAACGGGCCCCACAACCCCCGCCACCGCAGCGCGGCCCCGAACAGAGCCACCCACCTACCGACCCCCACCAACGTAAGCGGCCAAGCGAAGCTGATGCTCCAACGTATTAGACCAAGGCCCGCGCGGATATGGTTCCTCCCAGACGTATCGACACGGGACGCGGAAGCCGACCCGCGTTACGAAGCGCCGGGCCAAAAGTCACCGCCGACCCCCCAAGAAGCTGATTTTCTCTTCTTTGTTACTTTCTTCTCTTTTGTCACCGCAAAAGAGAAGAAAGTAAATTAACCCCCCGCCCGTTGCACGGACGGTCTTATTTCGCCCACCCTTTGGCGCGGTCGACCGCGCGCCGCCAGTCGGAAAGAAGCCTTTGACGTTCCGCCTCCGCAAGGTCCGGTGTAAATTCGGCGTCCATCCGCCAGAGGGACTTGAGTTCCCCGGTGCTGTTCCATATTCCCACGGCGAGGCCCGCCAGGTACGCCGCGCCCAGAGCTGTCGTCTCGCGGATCACAGGGCGGCGGACGGGTTTGGCGATGATGTCGGATTGGAACTGCATCAGGAACTTGTCCCGGCTGGCGCCGCCGTCGGCGCGGAGGGAGTCCATGCGGATGCCGGCGTCCGCCTCCATGGCCTCCACCAGCTCCGCCACCTGGTAGGCGATGGACTCCTGGGCGGCGCGGACGATGTGCTCCCGGGTGGTGGCCCGCGTCAGACCCACAATGGCGCCCCGGGCGTACATATCCCAGTGGGGGGCGCCAAGGCCGGTGAAGGCCGGGACCAGGTAGACGCCGCCGTTGTCGGGGACGGAGACGGCCAGAGTCTCCGCCTCCCGGGCCTCCGTCAGGACGCGCAGCTCGTCCCGGAGCCACTGGATCACGGCGCCGCCCACGAAGACGCTCCCCTCCAGGGCGTAGGTGACACGGCCCGGAAGGCCGGCGGCCACGGTGGTGACCAGGCCGTTTTTGCTCTCGAAGGGCGTCCCGCCGGTGTTCATCAGCAGGAAACAGCCGGTGCCGTAGGTGTTCTTGGCCTCGCCCGCGTCGAAGCACCCCTGGCCGAAGAGGGCCGCCTGCTGGTCCCCGGCCATGCCCGCCACGGGGATCTTCACGCCGCCGAGCTGGGCGTACCCGTAGACCTCGCTGCTCATGCGCACCTCCGGCAGGACGGAGCGGGGGATGTCCAGGGCACGGAGCAGGGTGTCGTCCCAGCGGAGCTTGTGGATGTCGAAGAGCATGGTGCGGCTGGCGTTGGTCACGTCCGTGGCGTGGACCGCGCCGCCGGTGAGATTCCACAGAAGCCAGGTGTCCACAGTGCCGAATAAGATCTCGCCCCGCTCCGCCCGCTCCCGGACGCCGGGGACGTTGTCCAGGATCCACTTGATCTTGGTGCCGGAGAAATAGGCGTCCGGCACGAGGCCCGTGACCGCCCGGATGTGGGGCTCCAGGCCGTCGGAAACCAGCGTCTCCACGATGTCCGCCGTCCTCCGGCACTGCCACACGATGGCCCGGGAGACCGGCTTGCCCGTTTTCCTGTCCCACAGCACCGTGGTTTCCCGCTGGTTTGTGATGCCGATGGCGGCGATGTCCCGGGGGTCAAT
Source organism: uncultured Oscillospiraceae bacterium (assembly GCA_947624585.1). Classification (GTDB taxonomy): domain Bacteria; phylum Bacillota; class Clostridia; order Oscillospirales; family Oscillospiraceae; genus RUG626. The sequence goes on from CANQKZ010000013.1 coordinate 23,009, forward strand.
TCGGGCGTCCGCGACCACCCGCTCCATCACCGCCCGCTGAGTCTCCCAGATCTCCATAGCGTCGTGCTCCACCCAGCCGTTTTGTGGGAAATACTGGGTGAACTCCCGCTGGGAGACGCCCACGATGTTCTGCTCTGTGTCGAAGAGGATGGCCCGGGAGCTGGTGGTCCCCTGGTCCAGCGCTAAGATGTATTTTTTCATATCCGAATCCCCTTTCGGTAGTTTTTGGCACTATTGTAGCATACCGGGGCGAAATTGTCACCGGGTTTTGTGAAAAAATGCTGAAAAGGTCAAATGGATGAAAATTGCCCGGAAGGGCCGCCCCTTTCGCCGGTTCGCGGCGGATTTGGGGGCGGAGGGGTTCGCTTTCGGGGCGGCGGCGCAAATCGAACGCACAGAAAAAATTGAAAAAATGACTCCCGGCGGGTCATAATAGAGGCTTTTTGTGCAACTGATGCAAAAAATGAGTGGTTTTTTCCGGCAAAACGTAAAAAATAACGAAAACAACCCCTTAAAACCCATGGAAAACGGTGGACAAATTGAGATATATCTGTTATAATGTTCACAAGGCGGCGAGTACGCCTTGGTTTTGCGTGCCGTGCCGGCCGATTGGGAGAATAACTCCGCCATTATTTACATAAGAGGATGTAAGGACGATGGATAAAAAGATTCTGACGAACGACGAAAGCTGGGAGTTCGCCGAGGGGACGTGGACCCACGCTTTCGACAAATTCGGCGCCCACCGCTGTGAGGAAGAGGGCGTGGCCGGGTGGCGCTTCGACCTGTGGGCCCCCGGCGCCAAATCGGTGCGGCTCACCGGCTCCTGGTGCGACTGGGACCCCCGGCGGCACTTCATGGAGCCCACCGGCGACAGCGGCGTCTGGCACATCTTCATGCCGGGCCTCAACGCGGGGGAGAGCTACAAATACGTCATCGAGGCCAGGGACGGGCGGCTGCTCTACAAGGCCGACCCCTACGGCTACTCCTGCGAGACGCCCCCGGAGACGGCCTCGCGCCTGGCGGACATCGACACCTTTCAATGGACCGACGGCAAGTGGATGCGCGCCCGCGCGAAGGGCAATATGCGGGAGAAGCCCCTGAACATCTATGAGGTCCACCTGGCCTCCTGGCGGCGGCACGAGGACGGGTCCATGCTCTCCTACGCGGAGCTGGCCCAGACTCTGGTCCCCTACGCCGTGGAGATGGGGTACACGCACCTGGAGCTGATGCCCGTGATGGAGCACCCCTTCGACGGGTCCTGGGGCTACCAGCTCACGGGCTACTACGCGCCCACCTCCCGGTACGGGACGCCCGGGGAGTTCCAGGCGTTTATAAACGCGGCCCACAACGCCGGCCTCGGCGTGATCCTGGACTGGGCCCCGGCCCACTTCTGCCGGGACGCCCACGGCCTGGGGGAGTTCGTGGGCGAGCCCCTCTACGAGGGCGGCTCCCACCCCCAGTGGGGCACCTATAAGTTCAACGTGAAGAAGGGGGAGGTCAGAAGCTTCCTCATCTCCAACTGCCTCTACTGGGTGGAGAAATACCACGCCGACGGCATCCGCATGGACGGGGTCACCAGTATGCTGTACCTGAATTTCGGCATCGACGACCCGGGACAGAAGAAATTCGCCGCCGACGGCACGGAGAAGGACTACGACTCCATCTCCCTCATTCAGAAGATCAACGCCACCGTCTCACGGGACCACCCGGATGTGATGATGATCGCCGAGGAGTCCACCGCCTGGCCCCTGGTCACCTACCCGCCCGACGACGGGGGACTGGGCTTCCACTTCAAGTGGGACATGGGCTGGATGCACGACACCTTAAATTATATGAAGACCGACTTCCCCTACAGGCCCGCCCATCACGGGGCGCTGACCTTCTCCATGATGTACGCCTTCAACGAGAATTTCGTCCTGGCCCTCTCCCACGACGAGGTGGTCCACGGCAAGGCGTCCCTCATCGGAAAGATGCCCGGCGACTACTGGCGGCAGTTCGCGGGGCTTCGGTCCCTGCTCCTCTATCAGACGCTCCACTCCGGCGCCAAGCACAACTTCATGGGCGCGGAGATCGCCCAGTTCATCGAGTGGCGGTACTATGAGTCCCTGGAGTGGAAGCTTCTGGAGTTCGACGCCCACCGGAAGCACCAGGAGTACGTGAAGGCCCTGAACCGCCTGTTCCTTCGGGAGAAGGCCCTGTGGCAGAAGAACTTCTCCTGGGAGGGGTTCGAGTGGCTGGACGCGGACAACGCCGCCCAGTGCATCCTGACCTTCATCCGCCACGGCAAGCGGCCCACGGAGGATCTGACGTGTCTTCTCTCCTTCGTGCCGGAGACCTACGACGGGTACCGCATCGGCGTGCCCCGGAAGGGGACGTATGTGGAGGTGTTCAACTCCGACGACGCCCGCTTCGGCGGCTCCGGGAGGGTCAACGCCCAGCCCCTGGAGGCGGAGAAGGTGCCCGCCCACGGGAAAAAGTACTCGGTGGTGGTCAGAACGCCGCCCATCGGGGGACTTGTGCTCAAGCGTTTACCGCCTGCAAAGGCGTAAATTATCAGGAAAAGGGGCAAATTCGGCCCCGGCTCCGTAAACTCTCAGGTTCAGAGAGAAAAAAGGAAGAAATTTGTTTCAAGGAGTACCCATATGTTCAAGGACAAAAAAGATTTCACAAGACAGCTGGAAAGCTCCGCCGTGGCCAACTACGGCAAGCCCTTCGCCAAGCTCAATCCCACCCTCAAGTACCAGGCCCTGGCCCGGCTCATCTCGTCCAACGCCCGCAACATCCGCGTGGTCAACGACGAGACCAGGATGGAGGAGAAGAAGCGCGTCTACTACTTCTCCATGGAGTTTTTGCTGGGCAAGCTTCTGGAAAACTACATCATGAACTTCGGCATCAAGGACATCGTGGAGGAGGGTCTTGCCGACTACGGCGTGACCATCTCCGAGCTTGCCGCCGAGGAGGTGGACCCGGGCCTGGGCAACGGAGGTCTGGGGCGTCTGGCCGCCTGCTTCATCGACTCCCTGGCCAGCCTCGGCTACATCGGGCAGGGCAACGGCATCCGCTACCGCTACGGCCTCTTCCATCAGCGCATCGAGAAGGGCTGTCAGGTGGAGGACCCGGACAACTGGCTGGAGGGCGGCTACCCCTGGGAGATCGAGCGCCCCGAGGAGGCCGTGCGCGTCCGCTTCGGCGGCACCGTGGTCCACAAATATACGGGCAACTCCATGAGCTACGAGTGGACCGGCGGCGAGGAGATCCTGGCGGTCCCCTACGACGTGCCCGTGGTGGGCTACGGCGGACAGACCGTCAACAATCTGCGGCTGTGGAGCGCCGAGCCCGCCAAGCAGAACTTCGATATGGAGGCGTTCAACCGGGGCGACTACGCCGGGGCCATGAAGTTCCGCTCCGACGTGGAGGCCATCACCTCCGTCCTCTACCCCAACGACAACGCCGACCCCGGCAAGGTGCTGAGGCTCAAGCAGGAGTATATGTTCGTGGCGGCGGGCCTCAAGTCCATCCTCCGCTACTACAAGCGCGAGTACGGAAAGCACGCCTGGAAGCGGTTCCCCGAGCTCATCGCCATCCACACCAACGACACCCACCCGGCCCTGTGCGCCCCGGAGCTTCTGCGGTTGCTCATCGACGAGGAGGGGCTGGACTGGGACACCGCCTGGGAGATCGTGCAGAAGTCCATCTCCTACACCAACCACACCATCCTGCCCGAGGCGCTGGAGAAGTGGCCCATCGATATGTTCCAGAGGCTCCTGCCCCGTGTCTATGACTTCGTGCAGGAGATCGACCGCCGCTACCGCGAGTCCTTCGCCCGCCGCCGGGAGCAGAACCAGGAGCTTTTGATGAGCACCGCCATCCTCTGGGGTGGCCAGGTGAAGATGGCGAACCTGTCGGTCATCGCGGGCCACGCCGTCAACGGCGTCGCGGCGCTCCACACGGAGATCTTAAAGCGCGACGTGCTCCGGGACTTCTACACCCTGACCCCGGAGAAGTTCAACAACAAGACAAACGGCGTCACCCACCGGCGGTTCCTGGCCCAGGCCAACCCCACCTACGCCGCCCTCATCACCGAGACCATCGGCGACAGGTGGTACACCGACGCCATGGAGCTGGAGAAGCTCAAAGCGTTCGAGAACGACCCCGCCTTCCTGGAGAAGGCCGCCAAATCCAAGGCCAAAAACAAGCAGGCGCTGGCAAAATATATCAAGGACACCACCGGCATCATCGTGGACACCGAGTCCATCTTCGATATCCAGGTCAAGCGGTTCCACGCCTACAAGAGGCAGCTTCTGAACCTCTTCAAGATCATGGACCTGTATAACAGGTTCGTGGACGACCCCAATTTCGACATCCGGCCCACCACCTTCATCTTCGCCGGGAAGGCGGCCCAGGGGTACGAGTTCGCCAAGAACACCATCCGGCTCGTCAACTCCGTGGCGGACGTGATCAACTCCGACTCCCGCGTGCGGGGCCGCATCCGCGTGGTGTTCGTGCCCAACTTCTCCGTCTCCAACGGCCAGCTCATCTACCCCGCCGCCGACATCTCCGAGCAGATCTCCACCGCGGGCATGGAGGCATCCGGCACCGGGTGCATGAAGTTCATGATGAACGGCGCCCTGACCCTGGGCACCCTGGACGGGGCCAACGTGGAGATCGTGGAGCAGGTTGGTTTCGACAACGCCGAGATCTTCGGCCTGAAGACCGAGGAGATCGCGGAGCTCAAGTGCAGCTGGGGCTACTTCGCCCGCGGCGAGGTGGACGCCAACCCGCGCCTCAAGCGGGTGGTGAACCAGCTCAACGACCGCACCTACGCGAAGCTGTCCGGCGGGTTCGAGTCCGTGTACTCCAACCTCATGAACTCCAACGACGAGTTCTTCGTCCTCAAGGACTTCGCCCCCTATGTGGAGGCTTGGCAGAGACTGGTAAATCTCCACGCCAACAAGCAGGAGTGGTACCGCAAGTCCGTCCACAATACCGCCTGCTCCGGCATCTTCTCCTCCGACCGCACCATCCGCGAGTACGCGGAGGACGTGTGGAAGCTCAACTAACTAACTTGAAAAGGGCGATGCCCTTTTCAAGTTAAGGGGGAACGTGCGGAAGATTTTTCTGAATTTCGCAAAATTCAGAAAAATCTTCCTGCCGTCACGCTGGCCGCGCCGCCGCTGGCGGCACAACCGGCGTGACAAAAAGGGATTTTTTCCGACGTACATGCCGCCGGAAAAAATATTTGAATTTTTATTCGACGCGGAAAATGATTAAGCCTTCGGCTTTCATTTATAAATGACAAAAACTATAAAGGGAGGTCTTCTTGTGGCAAACAAAAAACCGTTCATAGCCATGCTGCTTGCGGGAGGGCAGGGCAGCAGGCTGGGTGCTCTCACAAAGCACATCGCGAAACCCGCCGTCTCCTTCGGCGGCAAGTACCGCATCATCGATTTCGCCCTCTCCAACTGCGCCAATTCCCATATCGACACCGTGGGCGTCCTGACCCAGTACAGGCCCTACCTCCTCAACACCTATATCGGCACCGGCTCTTCCTGGGATCTCGACTCCCATGACGGCGGCGTCGCCATCCTTCCCCCCTACGCCACCGAGACCGGCGGCCAGTGGTACGCCGGTACCGCCGACGCGATCTACCAGAATCTGGACTACATAAACCTGTACGACCCGGACTATGTGATCATCCTCTCCGGCGACCACATCTACCGCATGGACTACCGGAAGATGCTCCGCACCCACATCGACAACCAGGCGGACCTGACCATCGCGGTCATGACCGTGCCCTGGGAGGAGGCTCCGCGCCTCGGTATCCTGGCCGCCGACGAGACGGGCAAGATCTACGACTTCGAGGAGAAGCCCAAGCAGCCCAAGTCGAACCTGGCGTCCATGGGCATCTACATCTTCTCTAAGAAGGTGCTGGAGGACTCCCTGATCGCTGACTCCCGGGACCCGGACTCCGAGCACGACTTCGGAAAGAACATCATCCCCACCCTGCTCAGTCAGGGCAAGCGCCTCTTCGTCCACAGGTTCGAGGGCTTCTGGAAGGATGTAGGAACCATTCCCAGCTTCCACGAGACAAGCATGGACCTTTTGGAGGCCCATCCCCAGTTTGACATCATGGCGGAGGACTTCCCCATCCTCACCAAGGACGACAGTCTGCCGCCCCACTATGTGGGACCGAAGGGCAGCGTGGAGCACGCCTTTGTGGGCAACGGCTCCATCGTGCTGGGCCAGGTGGAGCACTCCATCATCTCCAACGGCTGCACCGTCGGCGAGGGCGCCACGGTGACGGACTCCATACTCCTGCCCAACGTGACAGTCGAGAAGGGAGCCGTGGTCACCCGCGCCATCGTGGGCGACGGCGCCACCGTCAAAGCGGGCGCCGTGTTCGGCAGCGCCGATACCAATGTTCCCATTGCCGTGGTCGGCGACGACGCGGTGGTTGAATAAGGAGGGTGTGAATCATGGATAGAGTTATAGGACTTATCGCCGCGAACTTTGAGACGCGCGGAATGGGCGAGCTGACGGAGGACCGTACCATCGGCTCCCTGCCCTACGGCGGCAACTACAGGGTCATCGACTTCCCCCTCTCCAACATGGTCAACTCCGGCATCAACACCATCGGGCTCATCACCCCCTACAAGTACCGCTCCATCATCGACCATGTGGGCGCGGGCAAGGCGTGGGATCTGGACCGCAAGAACGGCGGCCTCTTCGTCCTGCCCGGCTCCGTGTTCGGCGTACACAGCGAGAACAGCCACTTCCTGCTGCGGGACATCCGCCGCAACGTCATCTACCTTGAGCGTAGCCCGGCCCCCTACATCCTGGTGACCGCCGCCAACGTGATCTCCCACATGGACTACCGGCCCCTCATTATGGAGCACATCAGGTCCGGCGCGGACATCACCATGGCCTACAACACCTGCGACAGGGACGAGCCCCACAGGCTCGGCGTCAACGTGGAGAACGGGCGCGTCACCGCCTTCAAGCCCAACCCCCTCAAGTATGAGGACGCCATGCTGGATACCTTTGTCATCTCCCGGGATCTGCTCATGAAGATCATCGAGTGGTATTCCGCCATCGACTACCTTGATTTCTTTGAGGCCATCGAGGGCGACCTGGACAAGATGGACATCCGCGCCTGGAAATATGAGGGCTACGCCCGCCAGATGTTCACCAGCCGCGACTACTTTGAGTACTCCATGGAGGTTTTGAACCTGGACGTGGCCGGGGAGCTCTTCAGCCGCGAGCGGCCCATCTCCACCAAGGCCGCCGAGTCCGCCCCCGCCAAGTACCTGGACGGCGCTAAGGTCCGCAACTCCATGGTGGCCTCCGGCTCCGTCATCGAAGGGGAGGTGGACCACTCCATCCTCTTCCGGGGCGTCAAGATCGGCAAGGGCGCCGTCGTGCGCAACTCCATCATCATGCAGAAGGCCGTCATCGAGCCGGGCGCCGTGGTGGAGAACGTGATCCTGGACAAGTCCCAGACCGTCAAGGCCGGATCCGTCATCAAGGGCACCGGCGACACCACCTTCATCAAAGCCTGAACCCGAATCAACTCACACTCCCCCGAACGCCGGTCCCCCCGGACCGGCGCCCGGGGGCGCGGAAGGCGGCCGCTTTTTCGGAGGCGGCGCTTTTCGCGGCGACGACAGGAGGATAAAAATGAGGAGAAAACTTCGTGTCCTTTTCGCCGCCTTTGAGGCCGTGCCCTTCATGAAGACCGGCGGCCTCGGCGACGTGGGCGGCTCCCTGCCCCAGGCTTTGAAGGAGGCCGGGTGCGAGTGCCGCGTCATCATGCCCAAGTTCATGACCATCCCGGAGGAGTACAGGTCCAAGATGACCCATGTGACGGATTTCTACGTCAGCCTCGGCTGGCGCAACGTCTACTGCGGCATCGAGAAGCTGACCCACAGGGGCGTGGTCTACTATTTCGTCGACAACGAGTACTACTTCAACCGGGAGCGCGCCTACGGCTACTTTGACGACGGCGAGCGCATCGCCTACTTCTCCAAGGCCATCGTGGAGGCGCTCCAGTATCTGCCGGACTTCAAGTGCGACGTGCTGCACTGCAACGACTGGCACACCGCCCTGGCCCCCGTGTTCCTGCGGGAGTTCTATCAGGGACTGCCCCTCTATGAGAACGTCAAGACGGTGTTTTCCGTCCACAACCTGAAATTCCAGGGCCAGATGAGCGACTATGTGCTGGGCGACATCCTGGGCCTGTGGGGGATCCCCGCCGCCGCCAGCCAGCTTCGGAGCGACGAGCACTCCGTCAACTTCATGAAGGGCGCGCTCCTCTACTCCGACATCCTCAGCACCGTCTCCAAGACCTACGCCGAGGAGATCAAGACGCCCTTCTTCGGCGAGCACATGGACCAGATCTTCCGGGACAGGTCCTCCATCCTCTACGGCATCATGAACGGCATCGACACAGTGAACTGGGACCCGGCGGCCGACAAGCTGATCCCCGCCCCCTTCTCCGCCGCCGACAGGACCGGGAAGGCCAAGTGCAAGGCCGAGCTCCAGAAGGAGATGGGCCTGGAGGTCAACCCGGACATCCCGCTGGTGGTGATGATCGGGCGGCTCACCGAGCAGAAGGGCATGGACCTGGTGCAGAGGGTCATCGGCGAGATGCTGGACAAGGTCCAGCTGGCCGTCCTGGGCACCGGCGACAAGCAGTATGAGGATATGCTCAGCTACTACAGCTGGGAGCGTTCCGGCCGCTGCGCCGCCTGCATCCGCTTCGACGAGGCGCTGAGCCACAGGATGTACGCCGGAGCCGATATGCTCCTGATGCCCAGCCTCTTCGAGCCCTGCGGCCTTAGCCAGATGATCGCCATGCGCTACGGCACCCTGCCCGTGGTGCGGGAGACCGGCGGACTCAAGGACTCCGTGGCCCCCTACAACCAGTACACCGGCGAGGGCACCGGATTTTCCTTCGCCAACTACAACGCCCATGATATGCTCTACACCGTCCAGCACGCCTGCGAGCTGTACACCGAGAACAAAGAGGCGTGGAACGGGCTCATGGACAACGCCATGGCCGCCGACTTCTCCTGGGACCGGGCGGCGCAGGAGTACCTGGCCATGTACCGGCGCACACACCCGGAGATCGAGCCCTGGTCGAAGAAAAAGGCGGAGGACGAGGACGAAGCGGAGGAATAACGCCCGTCAAATCATCGCATTCATTCATTTTGTGTACATTTGGGCGGGAAAAGCCTGAATCTCGCGAAAGAAAACCTCCGGGGGCCGGTCATCCGCCGGCCCCCGAGCCGGGGAAAAGGTCATGATCCTTCAAAAAAAGGCCGATTTTCCCCATATTCTCCAAAAAGGAACCCGGATTTGTATGAGAGCTTATCACGACTCCCGAGAACTGAAATTTCGCGACCCCTTTGGCGCTGTCCCCGTCGGCGGCGCTGTTTGCGTTTCCATAGACACCTGGGACGGCGAGCCCGACTGGGTGGAATTGCGAGTGCGGGTGGACAAAAAGAGCGACCGGTACTACACGATGGACCGCCAGGGCGGCCGGTTCACCTGTACCCTGACGCTGGACGCGCCTGACATATACTGGTACAGCTTCATCTGCCACTGGAACGACGGCGGCTCCTGTATGTACGGTCCCCAGTGGGGCCGGGTGGGCGGCATAGGCCAGGTCCACGACGGGAACTGCCCCGAGTACCAGATCACCTGCTACGTGCCGAGACGTGTGCCGGACTGGTACAAGAACGCCATATTCTACCAGATCTTTCCCGACCGGTTCCACCGGGGCGGGGATTGGCGGGAGCGCGCCCGGAATGTGCTGTCCCGGGAGCGGCGCGGAACGCCCAGGGCGCTGGTGGAGGATTGGGACGCCCCGGTCCGCTACAAGCGGGACCCGGAGGGGCGCATCAAGGTGTGGGAATTTTACGGCGGCACGCTGGAGGGCATCCGGGAGAAGCTGGACTACCTCCGGGGCATGGGCATCACGGCGCTGTACCTGAACCCCATCTTCGAGGCCGCCAGCAACCACCGGTACGACACCGGCGACTACCGGAAGATCGACGGCCTTCTGGGCGACGAGGAGAGCTTCCGGGCCCTGTGCTCCGACGCCCAGGCGCGGGGCATCTCCGTCATTCTGGACGGCGTCTTCAACCACACTGGCTGTGACAGCAAATATTTCAACAAATACGGAAACTACCCGGACCCCGGGGCCTTCCAGGGGCCGGTTTCAAAATATTTCGACTGGTTCCGGTTCCACGAGTTCCCCTGGCGGTACGAGTGCTGGTGGGGCGTGGACGACCTGCCGGACGTGGAGGAGCACAACCCGGACTTCAAGGAGTACATCTACGGCGGCGAGGATTCCGTTGTGCGCCACTGGCTCCGTCTGGGGGCCAAAGGCTGGCGGCTGGACGTGGCCGACGAGCTGCCCGACGACTTCATCGAGGGCATCAAGACCGCCGTGGTGGCCGAGAAGGGCGACGAGGGCGTGCTCCTGGGCGAGGTCTGGGAGGACGCCTCCAACAAGGTGGCCTACGGCGAGCTGAGGAGGTATTTCCTGGGAAGCGAGCTGGACTGCGTCATGAACTACCCCTTCCGGGACGCCCTGCTCTACTTCCTCATCGGCTCCAACTCCGCCCGGAACGTGCTGGAGACCATGCTCTCCCTCCAGGAGAACTACCCGCCGGAGAGCTTCAACGCCTCCTTCAACCTGGTGGGCAGCCACGACCGGGCCAGGGTGCTGACGGCCCTCAGCGGGGCGCCCACGCCGGAGAGCCTCAACGAGGAGCAGAAATTCCACTACCGCCTGACCCCTCATCAGAGGGGGGCGGCCAAGGGGCGGCTGTGGCTCCTGGCGCTGATGCAGATGACCCTCCCCGGCGTCCCCTGCGTCTACTACGGGGACGAGGCGGGGATGGAGGGGTACGCCGACCCCTACAACCGGGGCACCTACCCCTGGGGCCATGAGGACCGGGACTGCGCCACCATCTACCGCAACGCCATCCAGCTGCGCCGGGCCTTCCCGGAGCTGCCCGACGCCTCCTTCACCCCCTTCGCCTTCGGCGACGAGGTGTTGGGCTGGTATCGGGACTGGCAGGACGAGGGCATCGCCGTCCTCATCAACCGGGGGAACACCACCAAGCACGAGACCATCGCCTCCCACGGGGAGGAGGTCACCGACATCCTGGGTGGCACGAAATTCTACGTTCAGGACGGGGAGGTCACCGTCACCCTGTGGCCCATGGGCTCCGCCATCCTGCACTTCCACAAAAAGGAACGCCTGGGCCGGACGCTCCCCCGGGGCGCCGGGGTGCTGGCCCACATCACGAGCCTGCCCAATGAGAAGGGCCCCGGCGATATCGGCGAGAGCGCCAGGCGGTTCATCGACTTTTTGCACGACTCCGGGCAGAAGTACTGGCAGATCCTGCCCATCAACCCCACGGATATGCACGGGTCCCCTTACGCCGGGGCCTCCGCCTTCGCCGCCAACATCTCCCTGCTCCCGGAGAGCGAGGAGGAGCTGCGGGCTCAGTTCGCGGCCTTCACGCCGGATGAGGGGTACGCCCGTTTCCTGCGGGACAACGGGCGGTGGCTGGAGCCCTACGCCCTCTTCATGGCCGTCAAAAAAACCGTGTCCAGTGAGCACCACGCCCGGTGGCCGGAGAAGTACCGGCGGTACAGCCCGGAGCTGCCGCTGGACGAGTCCCTGCGGCCCGAGGCGGAATTTCAGAAGTTCTGCCAGTACAGATTCGAGCTGGCCTGGCGGGAGCTGCGGGCCTACGCGAAGGAGCGGGGCGTCGCCATCATCGGCGATATGCCCATGTACGTCTCCGCCGACTCGTCGGACGTGTGGGCGGAGCCGGGGGAGTTCACGGTGGACGCGGACGGGAACGCCAGCCTCGTCGCCGGTGTGCCCCCCGCCTGGAACGACGAGGGCCAGCTGTGGGGCAACCCCCTCTACGACTGGGACGTGATGCGGCAAAACGGGTACGACTGGTGGATGCGCCGCTTTGAGCGGATGCTGGATCTCTACGACTACACCAGGCTCGACCACTTCATGGGCTTCGAGTCCGCCTGGGGCGTCCCGGAGGGCATGAGGCCCGCCGACGGGCACTGGGTCAAGGGTCCGGGACTGGAGCTCTTCACCGCCGCCTTTGACCGCTTCGGGCCCCTGCCCTTCGTGGCGGAGGACCTGGGCAGCATCACCCCGGCCATCCGGGCCCTGCTCTCCCGGTGCGGATTTCTGGGCACGGACATCCTCCAGTACGCCAGCGGCGAGCCCATGGACGGGTACGAGCCCGCAAAGGAGAAGATCGCCTACTCCGGCACCCACGACAACGAGACGCTGCGGGGGTTCGCCGCCCACAGGTATCCGCATCTTGACGGGGCGGAGGCCGCGCGGAGGCTGTCCGAGAGGATCTACGCCTCCTCCGCCGACGTGGTGATTTTGCAATTGCAGGACGTTTTGGAGCTGGGGAACGAGGCGAGGATGAATACGCCGGGCACCACCGGCAAAAACTGGTCCTGGCAGGCAAAGGAAACGGACTTCAAAGACGCGCAGAGGCGCCTTTTGAGCTATACAATCAAATCTTTAAGGAGCTGATAAAAAATGGATGATTGGACAATGTACAGCAACACCGTCCTCTATTCCCCCAAGACGAAGCTCATGATGGAGTGGGGCGGCATGGATATGGACCCGGAGTACATCTTCTCCATGGAGAAGAAGATGAACACCGCCCAGAAGGCGATGCACGAGCTGGACCTGGGCGCCATCGCCAACCCCGACGAGGAGCGCATGGTGGGCCACTACTGGCTTCGCGCCCCGCATCTGGCCCCCACGGAGGAATTGCGGAAGGAGATCACCGACACCCTGGCCGCCGTCAAGGCCTTCGTGGCGGACGTACACGCCGGGAAGATCTGCGGCGAGAAGGGCGGCAAATTCGTCAACGTCATGGTGGGCGGCATCGGCGGCTCCTCTCTGGGTCCCCTGTTCGTCAGCAAGGCGCTGTCCACCCCGGACGACAAGATGAAGCTGTACTTTTTGGACAACACCGACCCCGACGGCATGGACAACGTGTTCCGCGCCGTGGAGCCGGAGCTGGACGAGACGCTGACCGTCATCATCTCCAAGTCCGGCGGCACCATCGAGACGCGCAACTGCCAGATGGAGGCCAAGAATT
>CANQKZ010000014.1 GCA_947624585.1 uncultured Oscillospiraceae bacterium
CTTGGCGTCATATTTCTGCCCGTCGGCGAAGGACACCTCGATGTCCACGCCGCTGTTCTCGGCGGCCTCCTCGATCACGTGGTAGTTGGTGGCGATGTACCCGTCGGCCGTCAGCACGAACCCGGAGCCGGAGGCGGCGTAGGGGGTGGCCTGGCCGAAGATGTTCACCGTGGTGGACACCGTGATGCCCACGCAGGAGGGCAGGACCGCCTCGTAGAGGGCCTCGGGCGTCATCTCGCGGCCGGTGAGGGCGGTCATGGCGTCGGCGCCAATATTCCCGGCAGGGACGGCGTCCCCCCGCTCTGTGGGAACGCTGGGACGGAGGCGTCCGTAGAGCGCCGCGCCGCCGAATCCCGCGCCGCCGCAGACGAGAGCCAGGGCTAAAACCAGGGCGACGGTCCTCTTGGCGTGGGAGTGCTTTTTGCTGACTCCGGCGGTCCCGGAGGGCTCCTGGGCGGGCCGCGTGTCGGCGCCCGCCTGCGCGGGGGTGTCTATCGTCTCAAATGTGTAATCATACCTGTTATCCATGTTATCCATCATTCAGATCTCCTTTCGGGGGCCTCGCCCCTCTTGATGGCTATACTATAACGCCTGAAGCTGAAAAGACGCTGAAAGATGGATTAACAATTTTTGAACAAAAGTCATGAAAAATATGAACTTCGCTCCGGGGCCGCGTGGCCCTTGATCGGTTGCCGTCCGAACGGACGGGGGGGCCTTCTTTTCTCTCTTTTGTTCCGTGGGCCTTTTGCCCACTGCACAAAAGAGAGAAAAGAAGCAAAAGAGAGAAAAGGCGGTTTTGGGGCTGGCGGTGGATTTTGGCCCGGCGCTTCTAACGCGGGTCGGCTTCCGCGTCCCGGGTCGGTACGTCTGGGTGGAACCATAGCCGCGCGGGCCGAAGACTTAATTGGTTGGAGCATCAGCTTCGCTTGGCCGCTTACGCTGGCGGTGGCCGGTAGGTGGGCGGCTCTGTTTTGGGCCGCGCTTTGTGGGCGGGGGTTGTGGGGCCCGTTTTTTTGTGTGTGTCGTTTGGGGTGGTACGTCGCACTGTTAAAAATGGTTTTTCAAAATATCTTTGCCGTTGGCAAATTCATTTTGAAAGAACACTTTGGTTCTTTGTGGTTTCTGGGTGTATTATAACATAAATTTGATTTTGTGTCAAGTGCTTTTTTGAGTAATTCTAATTATCTTAAGGCTGTGTGGGGGCGAAAATAAACGCGGGAGGGGTGGAGCCCTCCCGCGTTTTTCAATTCCGCTTTATGTTCCCGGTCAACGGCGCTAACGGCCCGTTGCGGCGATTTGTTCATACTGATATTCAATTAAAATCAGACACCCAGACACCGAGCACCGGGAATTTTTCGTACCAGACGAGAAACGCGGCGCAGGGAATACTTTGTGTATTTTCAAGCCGCGTGACGAAGTATGGCGCGAAAAAGGCCGGCGCGAATGTCTGATTTTGATTGAATATTAGTATCAGATGTTCCTTAAAGGATTAATGCCGTGGATCATGAAATTTACCTTCGAGCACGACCGTTGTACGGAAATCCAATCGTACAACTTATTTGAAATGTACTGAGCCAGCCGCGCGGCTCCTGGCGGTCGATGGGAAAGGGGCCGCCGCGAACGCACGTTTACCCGATCATGGGCAGTATGAACTGGAGGCCGCAGAAGGCGGCGTAGATGGCCAGGAGCGTGACGCCCTGCCAGCGGGAGAGCTTGCCTTTAATGAGGGCCGGGACGGTGAGCAGGAGCATGACCGTGAACATCACGGGGATGTCCATGACCAGGGAGGCGTTGTGTCCCAAAATCTGGACGCCCTCGGGGACCTGGAAGGGGTTCACGGTGATGGCCATGCCGGAGACCAGCACCAAATTGAAGAGATTGGCGCCGATGACGTTGCCCAGGGACAGCGCCCCGTGGCCCTTGGCGAGAGACGTGATGGCGGTGACAAGCTCGGGAAGGGAGGTGCCCAGGGCCACGAAGGTCAGGGCGATGACCGTCTCTGGGACGCCCAGGGCCCGGGCGATGTAGGTGCCGTTGTCCACCAGCAGATTTGCGCCCACGGCGATGAGCGCCGCGCCCACCACCAAAAGCACCAGATTTATGACCAGGGAGCGCTCCTTCTCCTCGCCCTCGTTCTCAGCCGGGGGGTTGGGGGAACCCTTCATCTGGAGGACGGTGATCACCATGTAGACCACGAAGCCCGCCAGAAGGATGATGCCGATGGTCCGGGAGAAGAACCCGGTGGTGTAGGCCACGCCCGCGTACAGCGCGGCGGCCAGGAAGAAGCACAGCACCGGCGTCCGAAGGGACTTCCGGTCCACCCGGCCCGGCTTCACGGCCACGGTGATGGCGGCGATCAGGGAGGTGTTGCAGATGACGGAGCCGATGGCGTTGCCGTAGGCGATGGACCCGCTTCCCTGGAGGGCGGCGGTGGTGGACACCATCACCTCCGGGAGGGTGGTGCCGATGGACACCACCGTGGCCCCGATGAGCAGCTCGGGCAGATGGAATTTCCGGGCGATGCCGGTGGCGCCCTCCACGAACCAGTCTCCGCCCTTGATGAGGAACACAAGGCCCACGGCGAAAAGAAACACTGCTTTGACCATGATTTGAACTCACTCCTGTGTAAAAAATGATATGGAACGCTTTCACTCTTTCCCGCCGTCCCTTATGCAGTCGGCGGGGTCGTATATGTATTCCGGCTGTCCAATAGTATCCTCCCCCACTGTATGTTTTTTCCGGGATGGAAATACATTGCAACGTGATAATAATACATCACCCGCATCCGCTTGTCAAGCCGCGAAAGGGACTTGAAAAGCGGATGAAAACGGTTTATGATAGGAGTGGAAAACGGCTGTAAAAGCCTTTGGGAGGTAATCGCATGGATAAATTCAAAAAAATATTGGGCAAGCTGGTCCTCTGCGCCTGCGAGGTGGCGGTCGGTGTGGTGCTTCTGACAAACCCGGAGGGGTTCACGAAGCTCACCGTCACGGCTTTGGGCATCCTCTTCTGCGTGCTGGGGGCGCTTTCGGCCATACGCTATTTCAGCGAGGACCCGGAGGAGGCGGCGCTGAGCCAGGAGCTGACGCGCGGCCTGATTGCGCTGTCCCTGGGCATCTTCCTGGTGTATAAGTCCGACTGGATCGTTCGCTCCTTCATGCCCATCACCGTCTTCTACGGCATCGCGGCCCTGCTCACCGGCATCATGAAGCTCCAGTGGACGGTGGACATGATCCGCCTCCACCGGGGTATGTGGCAGACCACCGGCGTGGCCGCCGTCCTGTCCATAGCCATCGCCATAGTCGTCTTCGTCAGCCCCTTCAGGGTCCGCGACACCCTCTGGACCTTCACCGCCATCGCCCTCATCATCACCGGCGTAGTGGACGGCGTCTCGGCCCTGCTGAGCCAGCGGGAGCCCAGGTACACAATAGAATAATCACAAATTCCCCGCCCCTTTTTTACCGAGGAGCGGGGAATATTCTGCCCGGAGGGGATGCGGATGTCCTGACCGGCGGCCCTATGTACCCCGCGGCGGTATGCCGCGGGGCACGTCATCCGACAGTGATCTCATGGACCGCCGTAAGCTCGGCGATGGCGCCTTTGGGGTCGTCCTCCGGGGTCACATCCACGAAGGGTGCCGGGATCCCCGGGCCGGGACAGCCGTCCCGCCCCAGGAGCGCGGCGAAGAACTCCGCCGCCCGGGACCGGGATACCGTGTCGGACTCCGGGACGGAGGCGGGGCACAGGTCCAGAAGCCCATCCAGGCGCTCCGCCACCTTTTGAAGCTCGGCGGAGGTCACGGCCCTGTCCGGGCGGAAGGTCCCGTCCCCGACGCCCACCATGACGCCCAGAGAGCTCAGCGCCGACACGCTGGGGGCATACCAGGCGCCCTCCGGCACATCGGAGAACGGGGCGGCCTCGGGCGCCTTTCCCGCCTCGATCCCCAGGACCCGCGCCGCCACCGCCGCCAGCTCCGCCCGGGTCATGGCGTCCCGGGGCCGAAAACGGCCCTCCCCGCCGCCTT
Source organism: uncultured Oscillospiraceae bacterium (assembly GCA_947624585.1). GTDB lineage: Bacteria > Bacillota > Clostridia > Oscillospirales > Oscillospiraceae > RUG626. The sequence continues at coordinate 4,025 of CANQKZ010000014.1, forward strand.
GGAAGAGCGGCAGATGGACCTCCGTCCGGGGCTGAGGCTCCGGATCCGGTTCTGGCTGTGGTTCCGGCTCCGGCTGCGGCTCCGGCTCCGGTTGTGGCTCCGGCTCCGGTTGTGGCTCCGGCTCCGGCTGCGGTTCTGGTTCTGGCTGCGGTTCCGGTTGCGGTTGTGGCTCCGGTTCCGGTTCTGGCTCCGGCTCCGGCTGCGGTTCCGGTTGTGGTTGAGGTTCCGGTTCCGGCTGCGGTTCCGGTTCCGGTTGCGGTTGAGGTTCCGGTTCCGGCTGTGGCTCCGGTTCCGGCTGTGGTTTCGGTTCCGGCTCGGGCGGCGGGAGGATCGTGAGGCGGGCCGTGCCGGTCCCGGTGAAGGTGGAGTAGTAAAAGCTGTAGTCCACCTCATAATCCAGCGTATACTCCCCCGGTTCCGTGAACTCCGGCGGGGCCTCCGCCGTCAGCTCCCCCGGCGCGACGCCGCAGCGGACGGCGGCGGTCACCTCGGGGTCGGAGTTGTCGAAAAAGGCAAACCCGTGGGCCTCGCCGTCATAGGGGACCTCCCCGCCGGTGAACCCGGCGTCGGCGGCGTAGTAGTCGGCCAGCTCCAGGCCGCAGTCAAGGCACCTCTCGGCCTCCTTGATGCGCCTCATCTCCGGCTCGTATTCCAAGATATATTCGATCCTTCTGTGGACACAGTCCGCCGCGCCGGACCCCATATCAGAGGGCACGGCGGCCGCCATGGCGGCGCAGGCTGTCACCGCGAGAACGCGGCGGATCCATCTCTTGCGCATATCATACACCTCCGGTCTCGGAGAGTGCGGGCGGGAGGACATCCACAGTCCAATCCTATGCGCCGCCCCCTCGTTTGGTTCCCGGAAAAATCCCATTTTCCCCTTGACAAATCGGCCGGGGGATTGTACAATACAAACAAGAATAATTCTCATTAAGAGAATAAGGTCATTTTAAATTTGAGGAAGGAGAAACGAACATGAGCAAATACGCAGGAACCCAGACCGAGAAGAATCTCCAGGCCGCCTTCGCCGGAGAGTCCCAGGCCCGCAACAAATACACCTACTTCGCCTCCGTGGCCAAGAAGGAGGGCTACGAGCAGATCTCCGCGCTGTTTCTGAAGACGGCGGACAATGAGAAGGAGCACGCCAAGCTTTGGTTCAAGGAGCTGGAGGGCATCGGAAACACCGCCCAGAACCTTCAGGAGGCCGCCAACGGCGAGAACTACGAGTGGACCGATATGTACGCGGGCTTTGCCAGGACCGCCGAGGAGGAGGGCTTCCCGGAGCTGGCCGCCCGCTTCCGCCTGGTGGCCGAGATCGAGCGCCATCACGAGGAGCGCTACCGCGCCCTCCTGAAGAACGTGGAGACCGCCGCCGTCTTCGAGAAGAGCGAGGTCAAGGTCTGGGAGTGCCGCAACTGCGGCCACATCTGCGTCGGCGCCAAGGCCCCCGACGTCTGCCCCACCTGCAACCACCCCAGAAGCTTCTTCGAGGTCCACGCGGAGAACTATTGATCCGCGCAAGGCCCGCCGGAGCAAAAGGAGCAAAAAATACGGAACAAATTCAATTTTTCCCCTTGACAAGATGTCCGCGCCGTGATATGATGTCACAGCGTTCCAAAGACAGCAGGTGGCGAGGGTGCGTATGACGTACTGTGAGCCGTAAATCCTGCCGAGGGCGGCAAATATGATTTGCTGATTCTATGCCCTGACGCTTTGCGCGTCGGGGCATTTTCTGTGGACGCCATCAAACCTACGGAGGTGAAAACAAAAATGCCCAATGCAAAGGTCCTTAGCGAGAAGCAGGCGGTCGTTGCCGAGCTGAAGGAGAAGCTCAAGGGTGCCGCCGCCGGTGTGCTGGTGGATTACTCCGGTATCACAGTGGCTGACGACACCGCCCTCCGCCGCAGGATGCGCGAAGAGAAGGTGGACTACTCCGTCGTCAAGAACACCCTGGTCCGCTTCGCCATCGACGACGCCGGGTACGGCGAGCTGGACTCCCTGCTCCACGGCACCACGTCCCTGGCCATCTCCCACGAGGACGCCCTGGCCCCCGCCAGAGTCGTCGCGGAGTTCGCCGACAAGCTCCAGAACTGCTTTGAGATCAAGGGCGGATTCATGGACGGGAAGGTCATTTCCGTCGACGAGATCAAGGCCCTCGCCAAGATTCCCCCGCTGCCCATCCTGCGCGCGCAGGTCCTCGGCACCATGCTGGCCCCCATCTCGAGCCTTGCTTGCGTCCTGAAGGCCATCGCCGAGAAGCAGGGCGCTCCCGCCGAGCCGGAAGCGGCCCCCGCCGAGTAAGTCCCGGACTTACAAAAACTTTTACTGACTTGAACAAAATACTTATAGGAGGATAATAAAATGGCCAGTGAAAAGATCAACGCCCTGATCGAAGAGGTCAAGGCTCTTACCGTTCTCGAGCTCTCCGAGCTCGTCCATGCCCTTGAGGAGGAGTTCGGCGTCTCCGCAGCCGCCATGGCCGCTCCCGCCGCCGGCGCCGCCGCCGCTCCCGCCGTCGAGGAGAAGACCGAGTTTGACGTGGTCCTGACCGGCTTCGACGCCGCTTCCAAGATCAAGGTCATCAAGGCCGTCCGTGAGATCACCAACCAGGGCCTCGCCGAGGCCAAGGCCACCGTCGAGGGCGCTCCCAAGACCATCAAGGAAGCCGTCTCCAAGGACGAGGCCGAGGAGCTCAAGAAGAAGCTCGAGGACGCCGGCGGAAAGGTCGAACTCAAGTAATTTTCGCTCCCCAGACCCCAAAAGCCCGCCGAAAGGCGGCATAACCGGGAGATTTGCGATCTCCGAAAAATCCGGCATAGCCGCGTGCTGCGGCTATGCCGTTTTTGTCTTTCGGAACGGCAAAAAAGCGGCCGCAAGGATATTGACACGGCGTCAGAACAGTGTTACAATAGATATGCGGACACAACGTCAGAACGTATTCGCAGGCCGGGAGGCTTAATACTAATATCCGATTGAAAGCAGACACCGAGCGGCGAGGATTTTTCGCGTCAGACGAGGAAGGCGGCGCAGGGAATACTTTGTGTATTTCCAAGCCGAGTGACGAAGCCGGACGTGAAAAAGACCGCCGCGAATGTCTTATTTTGATTGAATATTAGTATTACTTAAGCGACGGGCATTCCCATTCCGCGCCGCCCCTCCTCTATGTCCATCGGGTAGTTGTCATAGGGCGGGACTCCGGGTCCGGTACTCCGGGAACCTGTCGGACGGGTCCCTCTTCCCGAAGAAGGACGCGGTATACTCCTTCGTCCCAATTATCCTTCGGTCATTGATTTTCCCGCCGATTTGCTGTATACTGGAACCATCAAGACAGAACGGAGGCGGCAAAATGGACTGGAACGATCACTATCCGAGACCCATGATGCGGCGCGCGAGCTTTTTTCCCCTGGGCGAGGGGTGGACGCTGAACGGGAGGCCCATCCGCGTGCCCTTTCCGCCGGAAGCGCGGCTCTCCGGGTTTCAGGGGCAGGTGACGGACGACCTGGAATACCGGGTGCGCTTCACCCTCCCGGAGGGGTTTCTGACGGAGGGGCGGCGGCTCCTGCTCCACTTCGGGGCGGTGGACCAGGCGGCGGAGGTCACTGTAAACGACCGGCCCGCCGGGCGGCACGAGGGCGGGTATCTGGCCTTCTCGGCGGACATCACCGGGCTCGTCCGCCGGGGCGTAAACGATCTGCGGGTGCTGGCGCGGGACACCCTCTCCCCGGCGTACCCCTACGGCAAGCAGTCGAAGAAGCCCCACGGGATGTGGTATACGCCCGTCTCCGGCATCTGGCAGACGGTGTGGCTGGAGGCGGTTCCGAAAACCGGCGCCGTCCGCTCCCTCCGGTCGGTCCCCGACCTCACCGGCGTGACGCTGACGGTGGACACGGACGCGCCCTACACCGTGACGGTGCCCGCCGCCGGACTGCGGGTGGAGTCGAAGGAGAAGACGCTTCGTCTGGACCTGCCCGCCCCGCGTCTCTGGACGCCGGAGGACCCGCATCTCTACGAATACACCGTGGAGACGGCCACGGACCGGGTGGAGAGCTACTTCGCCCTGCGCACGGTGACCCTGCGGGAGGTGACGGGCCGGACGCGCCTGTGCCTCAACGGGGAGCCGGTCTTCCTCCACGGGGTGCTGGACCAGGGGTATTTTGAGGACGGCCTCTTCCTGCCGGAGACGCCGGAGGGGTATGAGGCGGACATCCGGCGCATGAAAAACCTGGGCTTCAACTGCCTTCGCAAGCACGTGAAGCTGGAGCCGGAGGCGTTTTACGCGGCCTGCGACCGGCTGGGGATGCTGGTGATGCAGGACATGGTCAACGCCGGGGAGTATCGCTATATGCGGGACACCGTCCTCCCCACCCTGGGCTTCACCCGCCGCGACGACAAAAAGGCCGTGGTCACACAGCGCCAGACGGAGCGGTTCGAGGCCAACGTCCGGGGGACCATCGAGCGGCTCCGGTCCCACCCATGCGTCGTGGGCTACACGATTTTCAACGAGGGCTGGGGCCAGTACGACTCGGACCGGCTCTACCGTGCCTGTAAGGAGGCGGACCCCACCCGGTTTATTACCTCCACCTCCGGGTGGTTCGCCCAGAGGGAGTCCGACGCCAGGGACGTACACGTCTACTTCAAAACGAAGGTCCTGAAGCCCGCGAAGCCCGGTCGGCTCCTGCTCCTGTCCGAGTGCGGGGGCTTCTCCCGCCGGGTGGAGGGCCACGTAATGGGGGGACGCCGCAACTACGGCTACGGCCGACGCCAGGACTCCGAGGCGGAGCTGACCGCCAAAATCGCGGATATGTACAACCGCACGGTCCTGCCCTCCATGGACAACGGCCTTGCCGGGTGCGTATACACACAGCTTTCCGACGTGGAGGGCGAGACCAACGGCCTCTACACCTACGACCGCCAGGTCCGCAAGGTGGACCCCGCCGCCATGCTGGAGATCGCCAAGCAGCTCCGGGTGAGGTTCGACAATCTGGTGGGGAGGAAGATGTACTGATACTAATATTCAATTAAAACGAGACACCGAGCGGCGAGGATTTTTTGCGTCAGACGGGGAAGAACGCGCAGGGAATACTGTATGTATTTCCAAGCGGTCTGACGAAGTATGACGCAAAAAAGACCGCCGCAAATGTCTTATTTTGATTGATTATTAGTATGAACTGTCTTTTAGTCATATCCCGCCGGAAATTATAAAGAACCTCCGAACAGATCGAATCGTCAGGACCGGCGCGGCGATTTGTTCGGAGGTTCCCTTTTCACAAAAAAGAGCGGCCGGACGCCCGTCCGGCCGCTTGTGTCTATCTTCTGCCTCCGAAGCTTCCGCCGGAGCGGCCTCCGCCGGATCTGCCGCCGAAGGAGCCTCCGCCGAAGCCGCCGCCTCTGCCGGAGCGGCCTCCGAAGCCGCCGCCGGATCTGCCGCCGCCGCTGGGCGGGCGGTAGGAGGGACGGGAGGACGGGCGCGGCCTGTAACCGCCTCCGCCGCCGAAGCCTCCGCCGGGTGGGGGAGGCGGAGGCGGGGGCCCGCGCCAGCGTCTGTAGGGGTGGGAGGTGAAGATGAACCAGGGGTAGTAGCGGGGGATGGGCATACCCATGGACATATAGTAGCCCCGGTACCGCCGCCTGTCGTTGCCGAAGATGATCACGAGGACAATGACGAAGAAGAGGATGACGAAGATGTTCCGGAAGAGGAACCCCAGCACCAGCCCCAGAAGGCTGACGCCGGTGGCGACGCCGGACGCGCCGGAGCTCCCGTACCCCGGGCCCGGGACGGCCCCGCCGGAGACCTCGCCGTAGGTGTCCTCATACCAGCCGGCCAGCTTGCCCACCAGCTTTGTCACGGCTTTGTCGTACTTGCCGCCGTCAAAGTCGTCCCAGAAATATTTGTCCAGGTACCGGTTCATGTCGTCGGAGGTGAAGAGGGAGTCGATCTCCGTGCCCACGGTCATGCCGCCCCGGCCCTCCTTGGGGGAGACAACCAGCAGCATCCCACGGGGGGACAGGCTCCACTCGTTGAAGAGGCTCACCGCGTATTCGTCGGCGTAGACGTCCCCGAAGTAGTTGACGAACACCACCACGATGTGGGCCCCGTAGTTGGCCTCCAGCGTCTCGTTGACGCGCACCACCTCGTCCACCGTGTCCTGGCTGAGAAGCCCCGTCTCGTCGGTGACGTAGAACGCCTCGCTGGGCTCCAGCGCCAGGGCGGGGAGGGCGGCGCACAGCGTCAGAAAAAGCGCCAGAAAAAGGGTAACAGCTTTTTTCAAAGGGACCACCTCACTGGAATTTCTTGGGCGGGTTCACGCCCAGAAGGCCGCCGAAGAGGCTGGCGGGGAACCGGTCGAAGGTCTTCTCCGTGAATTCCTCCACCGCCTCGTTGTACCCCGCGTGGTTCGCGGCGCCCTGGGCGCCCTCGAATTGGTTGACGTAATATTCCACATCCGCCGCGTCCTGTTCCGAAAGCTCCAGGGACAGGAGCTTGTCGCGGAGGGCGGCGAAAGAATCCCGCATCAGGGCGTTGGCCCCGGCGTAGAAGGAGATATCCCGGCCCTCCATGGCGTCCATCAGGAAGGAGCGGTCCACCCGGAGCTGCCCGGTCTCCTCCACGGCGGCGTCGTATTTGGCGCCCACGGAGATGAGCCCCAGGGCGGCGTCGCCCGCGTCCTCCAAATAGTCCGCCACGGCCCCCCGGCCCTCCACGCCGGTGAAGAACTGCTCCTCCACCTTGTCCACGGCGAGCCGGAGACTCCGCGCGGAGCCCAGGGGGACGCCGAAGACCAGCGCCAGCGCCAGAACGGCGGCGGCGAAGCGGCGGCTTTGGAAGAGGCCGCCCATAATGCCCTCCCGAGGGGCGGGATCGGGGGCCTGCGCCCGCGCGGCGGCGCTCACCGGTTGATCTCCAGGAGCTTGGCCCGCAGGTCAGACTCGATCCTGCCCAGCTCCGCCTCGGCCTGGCGGCGCTTGGCGGCGCCCTCCACCTGGATGGTGCGGACCTCCTCCAGCGTCTCGATGAGGGACTGGTTGGTGGCCTTCAGCGTCTCGATGTCCACCACGCCCCGTTCGGACTCCTTCGCGATCTCCACGGTGTTCATCTTCAGCATCTCCGCATTCCGGCGCAAAAGCTCGTTGGTCATGTTTGTCACCTCCCGCTGGGCCTGCATGGCCTGCTGGGAGTGGGCCTGGCCCAGGGCGAGGACCATCTGGCTCTTCCAGAGGGGGATGGTGTTCACCAGGGATGTCTGTATCTTTTCCACCATCAGGGTGTCGTTATTCTGGATGAGGCGGATCTGGGGGGACATCTGGACGGAGATCATCCGCGTCAGCTCCAAATCGTGGATCTTCTTGTCGAAGCGGGTGATCATGTTCTGGTAGTCGTTGACCGCCTGGGCGTCCTCGGGAAGGCCCGACGCCTGGGCCTTGGCCTGGAGCCTGGGGAGCTCCACGGTCATGCACTCGTTGAGCTTCTTCTTCCCGGCCAGGATGTACATGGTCAGCTCCTTGTAGTAGGCCAGGTTCAGGTCGTACATCTTGTCCAGGGTCGCCACGTCCTTGAGGAGGGTGATCTGGTGCTGCTCCAGCATCCCGGCGATCTTGTCCACGTTGACCTCCGCCTTGTCGTACTGGGCCTTGATGGAGGCGATCTGTTTGTCCATCTTCTTCTTGAAGCCGAAGAGGCCCTTCTTCTCCTCCTCGCCGTAGTTGAAGCCCTTCAGCTCCACCACAAGGTCCGAGAGCATATCGCCCACCTTGCCCATGTCCTTGGTACGGACGTTCTGCAGGGTGGTGCCGGAGAAGTCGGCGATGTTCTTCTGGCTGGCCGCGCCGTACTGGAGGATGGCGTTGGAGTCGGTGATGTCGATCTTTTTCGAAAATTCCTCCACCGCCTTCAGCTCCTCCGGGGACAGCTGGCTCTCCTCGTGCTGAGTGGCGGAGACGGCGGGCTCCTGGGGCTTCGGCATGGCGGCGGCGGCCGCCGCCTGCTGGTCGGCGGGGGTCGTGGGGGTCGCGTTGAATGTGAGGGTGGGGACATATTCCTGTTCGCTCATAGTATCTCTGCCTTTCTGTTTCGCAAATTATTATATGAATGGGGAAGCTTATACTAATATTCAATCAAAGCAAGACATTTGCGACGGTCTTTTTCGCGTCAAGCTTCGTCATACGGCTTGGAAATACATACAGTATTCCCGGCGCTACCTTCCTCGCTTGACACGAAAAATCCTCGCCGCTCGGTGTCTTCTTTTAATTGAACATTAGTATGAAAATTGTTCCGGGCGGGGCGTATCACACCTCGAAATCCTTTCCCGTCAGCCCCTCGCGCTTGAGCATGGACTCCAGAACGGTGATGTCCGTCTCGATGTCCAAAGCCTCGTTGGCGAAGAGGGCGTCGTACTGCTTTCTGTAGGCCGCCACGGTGGTGTCCAGGATGTCCTCGATGCGCCGGAGGGTTCCGGTGACGTTCTCGCCGGTCCCCCGCTCGCTCATGCGGTCGTAGGCGTTCAAAAGCTTCACGGTGGTGGGCAGGTAGTAATTGGCAAACCGTCTTATCTGGGGCGCGTCCTGGGGGTCTTCCCGGACATCGGCGAAGATCTTCTCGGTGAGGTCCGCGATCTCGTCCACCCGGTCCCGGACCGAGGGCTCCCGGGCGGTGTCCCGGAGGCGCCGAAGCTCCGATACGGCCCGGCGGCCCTCCCGCACCAGGGCGTCCACCTCCCCGTCGCCGGTGGGCTCCGGCTCGGGCTCGGGGACCTCCACCTCCTGGTCATGACCGGGGAAGAGCATATCCAGGAGGGCGAAGGTCACGGCCAGCGCCCCGATGAGCGCCGCGAAGTGCCACAGCTTATACAGCGGCAGGAAAAGGCACCACAGAAGACACACCGCCGCCGTCCCGTAGAGGGGCAGAGGGGAACGGACGCGCACAGTTTTTTTCACAGGCCGGACCTCCTTCGCTGGATCCTTTGAGATAAAATACCACTTTTATTGTAGCGGTTTACACAGGAAATGTCAAGCCCGCGCACGCCGTTTTCGGCAAATCACCGCTTATACTCGAACTCGATGCCGCAGACGCTGACGGTGTCGCCCTCCTCCACGCCCAGCTCCTCCAGGCGGTCGAAGACGCCCCGCTCCCGCAGGGTCCGGTCGAAATACATCCGGGACTCGTAGTCCCCGAAGTTGACGTTCTGCACCAGGCGCTCCGCCCAGCCGCCGTCCACGTACCAGACGCCGTCCTCCCGGTTGATGGCCGGGTCGGGCAGCTCCGTCTCCCGCTCCGGCTCCACGTACTCGGGCTCGAAGACCGCGATGGGGGGCAGGCCGGCCAGGCGGTAGGCGATGGCCCGGGTCAGCTCCTCGGTGCCCATGTGGGCGGCGGCGGAGATGCGGAAAAATTCCATCCCGGCCTCTTTGACGCGGTTCTCCAGGCGCTCCAGATTGGCTCGGGACTCCCCGTCCAGCAGGTCGCACTTGTTGGCGGCCACCATCATGGGGCGGGAGGCCAGGACCGGGGAGTACTCCCGGAGCTCCCGGTTGATGATGTCGAAGTCCTCCACCGGGTCCCGGCCCTCCCGGCCCGACACGTCCACCACGTGGACCGTCAGGCGGCACCGGTCGATGTGCCGCAGGAAGTCGTGGCCCAGGCCCGCGCCCTCGCTGGCGCCCTCGATGATGCCGGGGATGTCCGCCATCACGAAGCTCCGGCCCTCCCCGGCGTAGACCACGCCCAGGTTGGGGAAGAGGGTGGTGAAGTGGTAGTCCGCGATCTTGGGCCGCGCCCTGCTCACCACGGACAGCAGGGTGGATTTGCCCACGTTGGGAAAGCCCACCAATCCCACGTCGGCCAGGAGCTTCAGCTCTAAGACGATCTCCCGCTCCGCTCCCGGCAGGCCCGCCTTGGCGAAGCGGGGGCACTGGCGGGTGGGGGTGGCGAAGTGGGAGTTGCCCCAGCCGCCGGAGCCGCCTTTGGCGGCGATAAATCTGTCGCAGGCCGACATATCCGCCATGACGGCGCCGGTCTCCTTGTCACGAACGACGGTGCCCACGGGCACACGGATCAGCAGGTCCTCGCCCCGCTTGCCGGTACACCGCTTGCCGGAGCCGTCCATGCCGTTCCCGGCGGCGTACTTGCGTTTGTAGCGGAAGTCCATCAGCGTGGACATATTGGGGTCCGGCAGGAGCACCACGTCCCCGCCGTCGCCGCCGTCGCCGCCGTCCGGTCCCCCGGCGGCCACATATTTTTCTCGGTGGAAGGCCACGGCCCCGTTGCCGCCCTTCCCGGCCTTTACCTCGATCGTCGCTTTGTCTACAAACATAGTGTTCCATCCTTCTTTCGATTTGTCCTTATCATATCAGAAAACCCGCCGGTTTTCAAGTGCGGCGTGTATTTACAAAATATTAAAGGATAATGTGCCACTACATGGGGTATTTCAGTTGATATTTTACGCAAGATGTGCTAAAATACAAAATTGGGTCAACGTGTATACTATATTCAAAGAGAAAAACGGGAGATGAAAAGCGTTGGAGAAGAAGAAAAGCGCCGTGTGGACGGTGGGCTCCATGATGGTCATCACCCTGGGGGGAAAGCTCCTGGGGCTGGTGCGGGACCGGATGCTGTCCGTCAATTACGGCAGCGGCATGGAGGCCAACGCCTTTCTCACGGCCTCCCGCATACCGAGGGTCTTTTTTGACACCGTCTTTTCCTCCGCCATCGGGGCCTGCCTCATCCCGGTGATGGGCGAGATCATGGTAAAACGCGGCAAAAAGGACGCCATGCGCTTCGCCGGGAATTTCCTCACCGTCATGTGCCTCCTGTGCGCCCTGATGTCGGTGCTGGGGGCCGTGTTCGCGGGGCCGCTCACCTGGCTCTTCGCCGACGGATACGACGAGGCCACGGCGGCGCTGTGCCGGGAGCTGACGCGGATCATGATGCCCATGGTCCTCTTCGCCGGGGTTGCCTACGCCTTTGTGGGGATCTTGCAGTCTCTGGACGAGTTCAACGTCCCGGCGGCCATCAGCCTCATCTCCAACATCTTCATCATCCTCTATTATTTCACCCTCAACGACCGGTTCGGCATCTACGGCCTGGCGGTGGCGTTTTTGGCGGCCTGGGCCATCCAGGCGCTGGTGCAGGTGCCGTCCCTCGTCAAAAAGGGGTTCAAATTCTACCCCTCCCTGTCCCTCTTCAATGAGGATATGCGCAAGGTGTTCCGGCTTCTCCTGCCCGTGATGGTCAGCACCTGGGTCCTGCCCATCAACCAAACCGTCAACTCCCGGTTCGGCTCCCGGCTCTTCGAGGGGGCGGGGGTGGCGGCCATCGAGTACTCCTTCAACCTCTACACCGTCATCGCCGGGATCTTCGTGGTCCAACTGGCAAACTATATCTTCCCGCGCCTGTCGCGGGAGAGCGCCTCCGGGGACCCGGACAAGCTCCGGAAAACGCTGGGCTCCACCGTGGGCATCACCCTCTTCGCGGTCATCCCCATGACGGCGGGCCTCTTCGTCATGGCGGGGCCCGTGGTGGCCTTCATCTACGGCGGCGGCAGGTTCGACGCCTTCTCCATTGAGATCACCTCCCGGGCCCTCCGGTGGATGAGCCTGGGCATGATCGGGTACGCGGTCCAGTTCGTGCTGTCCCGGGCCTATTTCGCGGGCCAGTCGGGGGCCGTGCCGCTCGTGGCGGGGGCGGTGTCCATCGGGGCCAACATAGCCCTCAGCTCCCTGCTGGCGCCCCGGTTCGACGTGGCGGGCGTGGCCCTGGCCTCCGCCGCGTCCTTCACCCTCAACGGACTCATCCTGGCGGCGCCGCTCCGGCGGCGGGGGATGGGCTTCACGGACAGGAAATTTCTTGTAAATCTGGCAAAACAGGTCCTGAGCGCCCTGGTGATGGCGCTGGCGGCATACGGCGTCCTGCGGCTTCTGGACGGGCGGACGGGCAAGCTCCTGACGCTCCTGGTCCCCACGGCCGTGGGCGTGGCGGTGTACGCTCTGCTGGTGACGGTCCTGCGGACCGACGAGGCGGGGGCCGTCTTTGGACTTATCAAAAGCAAACTTGGAAAGGGGGAGAGCCGATGATGAGACAGCTTTTGGAGGGCAGCGTCCTCTGGCGCTTCCTGGCAGCCGCCGCTGTGTGGCTGGACGGTCAGTGGGAGAAGAGCAGGCTGTCGCGGATTTTTAAAGACAGGGCAGAGCCGTCCTGCGGGGGCCTCTTCGGGCGGCTCTGGGGCTGGGTCCACCGGGTCCTGTGCCGGCTTTTCAAGGTCCTGCGTCTGGACCGGGCGCTGGAGGGGTCCATTTTCACCCGGTACGACCTGTGGGTGTGCCTGACGGCCTTCGCCTCGCCCCTGCTGCCCACCATGGCGGTGCTGGGGCTGGCGGCTCTGACGGCGGTTTCCTACGCCGTGACCTACGCCAGGGACCCGGAGCGGCGGTTCCCCCGGTCGCCGGTGACGAAGTGGCTGGCGGCCTTTGCCGCCGTCTTCATGACGGCCACGCTTCTGTCCGTGGACGTGTCCGCCAGCCTCCGGGGCGGACTTCTGACAACGGCCTTCACGCTCTTCGGACTTGTGGCGCTGGACAACTGCCGGACGGAGGAGCAGCTGGACCGGATCATGACCGTGATGATGGCCTCCGGCGCCTGCGTGGCCGCCTTTGGGCTTTTGCAGGCCGTCTTCGGCGCGGACAGCGCCCGGGCCTGGGTGGACAGCTCCAGCTTTGCGGACCTGTCCCTGCGGGTCTACTCCACCCTGGAAAACCCCAACGTGCTTTCCGAGTATCTGCTGCTGGCGATCCCCATCGGCGCGGCCTGCGTCTTCAACGCGGAGAGCCGGAGGAGGCGCTCGGTGTGCCTGGTGTGCCTGGGACTCATGTGCCTGTGCCTCCTGCTGACCTACGCCAGGGGCGGATATCTGGGCCTCGCCATCGCGGCGGCGGTGTTCCTGGTGCTGATGGACCGGCGGTTCATCGCCATAGCCCCGCTGATGCTCCTGGCGGTGCTGGCCGTACTGCCCCAGGGGATGATCGAGAGGCTTGCCAGCATCGGCAACGTGAAGGAGACCTCCACCACCTACCGGGTGTACATCTGGATGGCCACCATCGAGCTTCTCCGGGAGCACTGGGTCTTCGGCATCGGCACCGGGGTGGAGGCCTTCCGCAAGGTCTACCAGCGCTACAGCTTCAACGCCGTGGCGGCGCCCCACTCCCACAGCCTCTATTTGCAGGTGCTGTGCGAATGCGGCGTCATGGGCTTCGTGTCGCTGATGGGCGCGGTGATCGCCTACTTCCGGGAGCTGGGCCGGGCCTTCCGGGGGGCGGACAGGCGGATGAAGATCCGGGCCGCCGCCCTCATCGCCTCGGGAGTGGGATTTCTGGCCCAGGGGGCCACGGACTACTCCTTCTATAACTACCGCGTGATTTTGATATTCTGGACCGTTATGGGCCTCGGCGCGGCCCTTGCCAACATCCAGCGCCGGAGGAGGGAAAACAGTTGATCAAGGTTCTCAACATCATCTCCGACACCAACATCGGCGGAGCGGGCCGGGTGATCCTGAACTATCTCAAGTATTCCGACAGGACCCGGTTCGAGACCCACGTGGCCCTTCCGCGAGGGAGCCTGCTGGCGTCCCCCTTAAAGGAGCTGGGGGCGCGGGTCCACGAGGTGGACGGCATCGCGGACAAGTCCATGGACCTCAAGTCCATCGGAATCCTGAAAAAGCTCATCCGGGAGGTGGACCCGGACATCGTACACACCCACGGGTCCCTCACGGGGCGCATCGCGGGACGCCAGTGCGGGAGGGCGGTGATCTTCACCCGCCACTCGGCCTTCCCGGTGAAGCCGTACATGAGGAAGGGTCCGGGCCGGTGGGCCAACAAGTTCATCAACGAGCACTACGCCGACAGGATCATCGCCATCTCCCCGGCGGCGGCGCGGAATCTCACCGACGGCGGCGTGTCGCCGGACAGGATCGACATCATGATGAACGGCGTGGAGCCGGTCACGCGCACCAGCGTGGACGACCAGGCCAGATTCCGGCGGGAACACGGGATCGAACCCGGGGACTTCGTGACGGGCATCATCGCCAGGATCGAGGATTACAAGGGCCATGAGGACATCCTGGACGCCATGGCGCGGATCGTCCCTGAAAGGCCGGAGCTGAAGCTCCTGGTGGCGGGGACGGGGTCCTATGAGGAGAACGTCAGAAGGAAGTGCTCGGAGCTGGGTCTGGACGGGAACGTGGTGTTCCTGGGATTCATGTCGGACGTGGCGCCGGTGCTCAGCGTGCTGGACCTGCAGCTCAACGCCTCCTGGGGGACGGAGACCTCCAGCCTCTCCGTTCTGGAGGGGTTCAGCATGGGCGTCCCGGCGGTGGTCAGCGACTACGGCGGAAACCCCTGGCTTGTGAAGGACGGGGTGGACGGGTACCTCTTCAAAACACGGGACAGCGCGGACCTGGCGGGGAAGCTCCTGAAGCTCATGGACGATCCGGCGCTTCTCCAGAAGCTGGGACACGGGGCCAGGAACGAGTATCTGGCCGGTTTCACGGGACAGAAGGCCGCCGCGAGGATCGAGGAGATCTACATAAAGACACTGGAGGGCAGACATGGAAAATAACGCAGGAAAAAAAGAGGGCGGGAGCGCTTTGAAGCGTTTCCTGGGGCTTTTCAACTTCTTCGACCTGGCCCTGCTGATCGCGGCGGCGCTGCTGGCGGTGGTCCTGGTGCTGGTGACGGTGCTGGGCGGCCGGGAGGACACCGTGACGGTCCGGTACACCGTGGAGGCCACGGGCTTTGAGGACGGCATCGAGAAGCTGATCCGCGTGGGCGACCCGGTGATGGACATCATCAAGAAGTACGACGTGGGCACCATCGTGGCGGTGGACTATGAGGACACCACCAGGGACGTGGTGGACTACGACACGGAGACCGTGGTCAAGGCGAAGATCCCCGGACAGGTCACGGCCATGGTGACCATCGAGACCGAGGCCGAGGACGGGGAGGAGGCCTACAGCGTGGAGGGGAACTACGACCTTCGCGTGGGCAGCGCCGTCAGCATCAGGTCCAAGGGCCTGTCGTTCTCCGGCACCATCGTAGTGGTAGAGGAGGTCAGCGGCGATGAGTAAGAAGAGAAAAATTCTTGAGAATGGGCGCCTCTTCGGCAAGGTGAGCCTGGTGGATCTGTTCGTGGTGGTCCTTGTGATCGGGCTTGCCCTGATGGTCTATTTCCGGTTCACCGCCGGACAGGACTCGGTGAACGTCTCCAACGGCGACGACAAGATCACCTTTGAGATGAAGATCACCCCGGTGAGGCACTACAGCGCCGATATGCTCCATGTGGGGGACAAGGTCTATGTGGCAAAGGGCGAGTGCATCGGCCAGATCACCGACATCCGCACCGAGCAGGCCACGGACCTCTACAGCACCCTGGACGGGCGCATCGTCCGTATGCCCATTGAGGACAAGCTCTGCGTCTACCTGACGGTGGAGGGCACGGGCCGGTATATGAACGACGCCTACTTCCTGACGGACACCCTGGAGCTGCGCATCTACGACTTTATCTACGTCTACACCAAGGAAGTGAACACCTCCGGCACGGTCGTCTCCATAAGCGTCGAGGAGGGCGAAAAATGAAGATCCTGATGGCCACCATGGGCCTGGAC
Organism: uncultured Oscillospiraceae bacterium; assembly: GCA_947624585.1. Classification (GTDB taxonomy): domain Bacteria; phylum Bacillota; class Clostridia; order Oscillospirales; family Oscillospiraceae; genus RUG626. Next base: position 19,672 of record CANQKZ010000014.1, read on the forward strand.
ATCGGCGGGGCGGAGACGCACATCGTGGAGCTGACGCGGGAGCTTGTGCGGCAGGGCCATCAGGTGGTGGTCGTCTCCAACGGCGGCGTCTACGTGCCGGAGCTGGAGCGCAGCGGGGTCAAACACATCAAAGCCCCCCTCCACAGACGGAATCCCTTCACCATGCTGAAGGGACTGCTGGTCCTGCGCTCCGCCATCCGGGCGGAGAGGCCGGACGTGGTCCACGCCCACGCCAGGATCCCGGCGTTTCTGTGCGGGATCCTGCGGAAATTCATGGACTTCCCCCTGGTCACCACCGCCCACTGGGTGTTCGACCCGGGGTTCCTGCTGAAATACCTCACCAACTGGGGCGAGCGGACCATCGCCGTCTCCGACGACATCGTGGAGTACCTCATCAAAAACTACGGGCTTGACCGGGACAAAATCACCGTCACCATCAACGGCATCGACACGGACAAGTTCTCCCCGGCCATCTCCGGGGTGGCGGTGCGGCAGGAGTTCGGCATCCCCCTGGACGCGCCGGTGGTGTCCCACGTGAGCCGTCTCGACGAGAGCCGGGCGCTGGCGGCGGATATGCTGCTGATGATCGCCCCCACCCTGGCCCAGCGGGTGCCGAAGGTGCGCATCCTCATCGCCGGGGCCGGCGGGCGGTACGAGGAGATGGTCCACCGGGCCGAGGAGATCAACCTGAAGATCGGCTACAAATGCATCGTCATGGCCGGGTCCAGGACGGACATCAACCAGATCTGCGCCGCCGGAAACGTCTTCGTGGGCGTGTCCCGGGCGGCGTTGGAGGCCATGGCCTCGGCGCGGCCCGTGGTGGTGGCCGGAAACGAGGGGTACATGGGCCTCTTTGACGAGGACAAGCTTCAGGAGGGCATCGACGGCAACTTCTGCTGCCGGGGCCTGCCCCCCATGACGAAGCAGGCGCTCCTGGACGACGTGACCACGGCGCTGACCCTGGACGGGGTGGACTACGACAGGCTCTCCGCCTACGGACGCCAGGTGGTCGGCGAGCACTACAGCGTCAAACGCATGGCCGCCGACGCCCTGGAGGTGTACGGTAAGGTCCGCCGCTCCCGGCGGGTGGCCCTGAGCGGGTACTACGGCTTCAACAACTACGGGGACGAGGCCATTTTGGAGTCCCTGTGCCGGGCCATCCACCGGATCGACCCGGATACCGAGATCACAGTCCTTTCCAACAATCCCCAGTTCACCGAGTCGGGCCACGAGTGCCGGGCGGCGAGGAGGTTCTCGCCCCTGGCGGTGTGGAAGACGCTGCGGCGGTGCGAGCTTCTCATCTCCGGCGGCGGGAGCCTGATGCAGGACAACACCTCCACCAGGTCCCTGATCTACTACCTCTCGGTGATCCGTCTTGCCCACAGGATGGGGAAGAAGACCATGATCTACGCCAACGGCATCGGGCCGGTGACGAAACCGGCCAACAGGCGGCGGGTGCGGAAGACCGTGGAGCTGGTGGACAGCGTGGTGCTCCGGGACCCGGATTCCGTGGCGGAGCTGCGGGATATGGGGGTCACAAGGCCGGACCTCATCGAGAGCGCCGACCCGGTGTACACCATGCCGGCGCCCAGCCACGCCGCCGCCCAGAGGGAGCTTTCCATCATCGGGGTGGAGGGCCCCTTCATCACCGTGGCGGTGCGGCCCGTGAAGGACGCGCCGGACACCGTACAGAAATTCGCCGCCCTGTGCGACGGCATCGCGGACCGGTACGGGCTGAAGATCGTGCTGATCCCCATGCAGCCCCGGGTGGACGAGCCGGTGTGCCGGGAGCTTCAGGAGGCTATGCGCAACCGGGCCACGGTTCTTTCGGGGGATTACAGGCCCCTGGACGTGATGGGCATCATCGGAGAGGGACGCATCGCCCTTGCCATGCGGCTCCACGCCCTGATCTTCGCCGCCTGCACCGCCACGCCCATCCTGGGCTTCGACTACGACCCCAAGGTGGGGAGCTGTCTCGCCATGCTGCGGATGCCGGCGGTGGAGGACATCTCCAAAATGGACGTGGACACGGTGCTGGAGGCGGTGGACGTGATGCTCCGCCACCGGCAGGAGATGTCCGCCGGACTCCGGGAGAACGCGGACAGGATGCGGGCTCTCGCCGCCCGGGCAAACGTGGAGCTGGAGCGCCTTATGACGGGCTCCGCGCCCGGGGAGGACGCGGATAGCGAAGGTTTTGAGACATTTAACGAGGCGGAAACCGCCTTTGAAACCGGGGAGACCGCCGGAACAGAGCCTGAGACGCAGGAGGACGGGGCGCGGATCGCCGGGACAACCCCCGCGCCGGTGGAATCCTGGCCGGAGGCGGACGCGCTGACCATCCCCAGGCCGGAGAAGGCCCCGGAGGACGCCCCGGAGGCCACGCCGGAGACGCCGGAGGACGCCGAGGCTTCCCCGGAGGACACGGAAGAGACAGAATCCGCCGGAGACGGCGCGGAAGATACGAAAGGAAAGGAATAAACAGCATGGAATTTCAAAAGGACACCACCATCCACGGCTTCCGGGTGCGGTACTCGGAGCCTGTTCCCGAGCTGAAGGCCACGCTCCACCGGATGGAGTACGTCAAAAACGGCGCCGATCTTGTGTGGCTGGAGCGGCCCGACGACAACAAGACCTTCTCCATCGCCTTCAAGACCATCCCCTCGGACCACACGGGGGTTTTCCACATCCTGGAGCACTCCGTTCTGTGCGGGAGCCACAAGTACCCGGTGCGGGAGCCCTTTGTGGAGCTGATCAAGAGCTCCTTACAGACGTTCCTCAACGCTATGACCTTTCCGGACAAGACCATGTACCCCCTGTCCACCAGGAACGACCGGGATTTCCTGAACCTCATCGACGTATACATGGACGCGGTGTTCCATCCGCTGTCCATGGAGCGGGACGTGGGATTTTTGCAGGAGGGCTGGCACTATGAGCTTGACAGCCCCGTGGGAGAGCTGACGCGCAACGGCGTGGTGTTCAACGAGATGAAGGGCGCCTTCGTGGACCCGGACGAGGTGCTGAGCTTCGAGATGGGCTGCGCCCTGTTCCCGGACAACTGCTACGGGTATGAGTCCGGCGGACACCCGGAGCACATCCCGGAGCTGACCTATGAAAGCTATAAGGAGAACCACCGCAGGTATTACAGCGCGTCCAATTCCTATATCTTCCTGGACGGGGACATGGACATCGACGCGGTGCTCAAAAAATTGGACTCCTTCCTTTGCGAATACGACCGCATCGACGTGGACGCGGACATCCCCATGCAGAAGCCGGTCCACCCGGAGGAGATCACGGCGCGGTACGAGATCGGCCCGGACGAGGACGGCGCCGACAAGGTCATCGTGGGCGAGGGCTGGATGGCCAGCCGCTTCGACGAGCCGGAGCGGGTGATGGCCTGCTCGGTGCTGACCCGCGCACTGTGCGGCACCAACGAATCGCCGGTGAAAAAGGCCCTTCTAGAGAAGGGGCTCGCCCAGGACGTGGAGATCCACTCCTACGACGGCATCCAGCAGAACTTCCTCTTCATGTCCGCCAGGAACACCAGCTTGGAGAAGAAGGACGAGCTGGTAAAGACCGTGTACGATGTGCTCCGGGAGCAGGCCAAGGGGCTTGACCACGCGGAGCTTCACGCCATTTTGAATCAGGTGGAATTTTCCAACCGGGAGAAGGATTTCGGCAGGATGCCGAGGGGCCTTGTGTTCGCCATGGTGAGTCTGGAGTCCTGGCTCTACGGCGGCGACCCGGCCCAGAACCTCAGCTCCGACGCGGTGTTCGCGTCCCTGCGCCGCAAGGTGGACGAGGGTTGGTTCGAAAAGCTCCTGGAGGAGGTATTTTTGAACAATCCCCACACCGCCCGTGTGGTGCTGGTGCCCTGCAACACGTTGGGCGAGGAGCACGCGGCCCACACAAAGGCGGAGCTGGCCGCCATCCGCGCCGGGTGGTCCGAGGCGGAGACAAAGGCGATCATCGAGCGGTTCAACGCGCTGCGTCAGTTCCAGAACGCCGCCGACACGCCGGAGGCTCTTGCCACCCTGCCCCAGCTGAAACTCACGGACATCCCGGAGAAGATGGCGCCGCTGCCCTACAGCGTGACGAAATTCCACGGGGCGGACCTGCTCCGGCAGGATCTGGAGACCGGTGGGATCACGTATCTGGACCTCTACTTTGACGCGGACGACCTGACGGAGGAGGAGCTGCTGGCTCTGCCCATGGCCAGCTCCCTCTTGGGGAAGCTGAACACGAAGCGGCGGCCCGCGCTGGAGATGACCACCCTCATCCGGGAGAAGCTGGGAAAATTTGGCGTCGCCGCCATGATGATCGGCCGCAAGAGCGACCGGGCGGCGCTGCCCAAGCTCCAGGTGAGTCTGGCGCTCCTGCCGGAGCGGAAGGATGAGGCGGTGGAGATCTTGCGGGAGGTCCTGCTGGAGACGGACTTCGGCGACACCGCCGCCGTGTACAACATCCTCCGTCAGCACAGGATCATGACCGAGCAGACGGCCCAGAACTCCGGGAACGCCTTCGCCTTCGTGCGGGCCAGCGCCGGGACGTGTCCGGCGGGCGCCGTGGCGGACATCCTGCGGGGCGTGGAACAGCTGCGGTATTTGCAGAATGCGGAGCGGTCCTTCGAGGAGAAGGCGGCCGGGCTGACGGCGAGGTACGAAGCGCTTTTGAAAAAGCTCCTGGTCCGGTCCAGGCTGACCCTCTCCGTCACCGGCGAGCTGGACGAAAATTGGCTTGAGTGCGTGCTCCGGGTGTTCCCGGAGGGGGCGCGGGGCGCGCGGAGAGAGTACAGCGCCGTTTCCCGCCCCGGCGAGGGCTTCTCCATCCCGGCGGGCATCGGATTCGCCGCCAAGGCCATGATGCTGGAGGACGCCGGGGCGAAATACGACGGCTCCATGGCCGTGGCGGACAAGCTTTTGACCATGGACTACCTGTGGAACAGCGTCCGCGTCAAGGGCGGGGCCTACGGGGTCAACATGGGGACCAATTCCGACGGCACCGTGTCCATGACCTCCTTCCGGGACCCCCACTGCGGGAACACCCTGGACGTGTTCGACGCCTGCGGCCAGGTCCTGCGGGAGTTCGCCGACTCCGGCGAGTCGCTGGACAAGTTCATCATCTCCACCGTGGGTTCACTGGAGCCCATCACCACGCCGCGCACCGAGCAGGAGAAGGCCGCCCGGATGTTCTTCTCCGGCACCACCGCCGACGACCTGCAGCAGGTCCGCTCCCAGGTCCTGCACACCACCCACGAAAAGCTGAGGGAATACGCCGATGTGCTCGGCAAGCTCGCGGGGGAGGCTCACACCTGCGTCATCGCGGGGAAGCCGATCCTCGACGGGTGCGGGGAGAAAATCGAGACGGTGGAGAACCTGGTATCTTGAGAAAGCTCGGGCCGCTTTGGCCTTGATTGGAGGCCGTCCGAACGGACGGGGGATAATTTACTTTCTTCTCTTTTGTGCTGACAAAAGAGAAGAAAGTAACAAAGAAGAGAAAATCGGTTTTTGGGGCCGGCGGTGACTTTTGGCTTGGCGCTTCGTAACGCGGGTCGGCTTCCGCGGTAGCGTGTCGGTGGGTCTGGGTGGAACCATAGCCGCGCGGGCCGAAGACTTAATTGGTTTCTGCATCAGCTTCGCTTGGCCGCTTACGTTGGCGGTTGTTGATAGGTGGGTGGCTCTGTTTGGGGCCGCGCTGCGATGGAGGTCGTTGTGGGGCCCGTTCTGGGGCGTGTCTGTTGTCTGGGGCGGTGCGTCGCACTGTTAAAAATGGTTTTTCAAAATATCTTTCCTTCGGAAATTCATTTTGAAAATTATTTTATTGTGCTCTGTCCTCCGTCCTCCAAAATAATACCCGCCGTCCGTAAAGACAGCGGGAAAACATATTGACTTTTCGGGTCCGATGGCGTATAATAAAAGTGTGGAAGCTCGCAGAACGCCAGGCACCACGAGTACACGATCATCAATGTGAGCCGGGGCCGCAACCCCAAACCCACAGTGAGCCGTCTGTTCGTAGCAGACGGCTCACTGTTTCTTTATCGTTATGTACAGCGCATACACGGACACGATCAGCCCCAGTATACTGCATATGCTGCCAATCACGGAAAGAACAGTGACTATGTATCTCACCTCCCCGGGCGTATTTCCCGCGAAAGCAAAACACTCGCCTCCTCGTCGTCGCGGAACCCGCTTTACCTCGCCCTCCCTCCGGTCGGGCTCAGGCGCTGGGTTCGCTCCTCCTCTCCCCACAAAATCTCCAATTTTGCGGGGACCCCGTGAGGGATGTCAGGCACTGTCAGCGTACCGCAAATTGCGTCGGACTTCCACAAACTTATTATACATCCGTGCCACTTTCCTGTCAATTCCGAATTTTTTTCAAAATGAATTTCCAACGGAAAGATATTTTGAAAACCATTTTTATCAGTGCGACGCACCACCCCAGACAACACACACAAAAACACGGGCCCCACAACCCCCGCCCACAAAGCGCGGCCCCAAACAGAGCCACCCAGCTACCGACCCCCACCAACGTAAGCGGCCAAGCGAAGCTGATGCTCCAACCAATTAAGTCTTCGCCCCGCGCGGATATGGTTCCTCCCAGACGTATCGACAACAACCGCGTGAGCCGACCCGAGATACACGGCAGGAGCCTTCGTCTCCCACCGACCCCCCCACCCGCCTTTTCTCTCTTTTGCTTCTTTTCTCTCTTTTGTGCAGTGGGACCCCCCTCCCACGGAACAAAAGAGAGAAAAGAAGATCCCCCCGTCCCTTCGGACGGCCCCCGATAAAAGCCCTTCGGCCAGAACGATCTTCTATTTCAAATCCGTCCTCATGATATGACAAACGGGCTGGCGGTCCACTCAACACCGGCGGGCTGGGGCTTGGCGCATAGGAGCGCGAATATGTCCGCGGCGCGGGACTCCAGTTCAAAGACCTCCCTCGCCGGCGGCGGCAGCGTCCTGACGGAGGCCGGTTTGGTAATAACAGGAAGGGCGGCGCGGCCCTTGATCTCTCGCAGCGCCTCCCGGCCCCGGGGGCCGACGGCGAGGACGCGCAGGTAGGGGGGCTCGGACCTCTGCCGCTCCGCCGTGACGCCCAGGAGGGCGGCCATAGCCATACGCCTGAGGCGCGCGTGGGCGTATCGCTTCGTCTTGGCGCCATCCAGAACGGCGGTCAGGGTCGACTCCCGCCCCGCGCACCGTTTGAGCCGCGCCCACAGCCCCTCGCCGCTGTCGGGGAGGGCGGCGTATTCCTCCGGCGTCATGGTGCGAAGCCGGTACATGGTCATGGCGTCCAACCGGTTCCTGTCGGGGGTGCGCCCGGCGATGAGCTCCCGGCGGAGGACGCTGAGTGCCGGGTCCGGCAGAAGGGGGCCGTAATCCCCGCCGGAGGCGATGAGCTCCCGGACGCGGGAGGCGCCCGCGTAGACACCGCGCTCCCCGCCGTCGTGGGCGGCGAAGGCCCTGGGGACCGGCAAGGGCCGCAGAGGGGACCGGCGGCGGGCGATGGCCTTCAGGTACTCCACCGCCAGAATGTTGTTGGGCTCCCGGAGCAAAAGCGCGTCCTCGCCGACGAACCGCCGGACGGCCCGCTCCCGGGCGGCGGCGTAGGAGATGCCGGAGGACAGCTCGATCTTCACAAAAGCGTCGCACTCCGGCGTCAGAAGGGCATCGGCCACAGTCCGGAGGCGGCCCGCGTCGGGGCACTCCGCGCCGAAGGAGATGAAGTCCGCGCCCACGGCGTCCAGAAGCGCCACTCCCCCGGCGGCGAACCGCTCGGCGGAGGCCAGCGCCCAGGGGACGGGCAGCTCCAACACCAGGTCCGCCCCGCACAGCGCCGCCATCTCGGCTCTCGCGTGCTTGGACACGATGGCGGGCTCGCCCCGCTGGACAAAATTTCCTCCCATCACGCACACCAGAGCCGCGTCCGGGCCGGAGAGGGACCGGGCCGCGCCAAGCTGGAGGGCGTGGCCGTTGTGGAACGGGTTGTATTCGCAGACGACGCCGGTGAGGACCATGGAAAAATCACCCCAAAAATCGAAAATAGGTCTTGAGATATTCAGCGAAGTGTATTAAAATAGTATATGTATTTTATACCCCCGGCGACAATTTTACAAGGGAAGGTACGAAAAATGAAAATTCTTGTTATCAACGCTGGCTCCTCCTCTCTCAAATACCAGCTCATGGACTCCGACTCCGGCGAGGTCTACGCCAAGGGCCTGTGCGAGCGCATCGGCATCGACGGCCGCCTGACCCACAAGGTCCCGGGCCGCGAGGACGTGAAGGCGGACATCCCCATGCCCACCCACAACGAGGCCATCAAGGCCGTCATGGACGCGCTGGTGGACCCGGCGCGGGGCGTCATCGCCTCCACCGACGAGATCGACGCGGTGGGCCACCGGGTGGTCCACGGGGGCGCGGAGTTCGCCGCCTCCTGCGTCATCGACGACAGCGTCATCGCCGCCATCGAGCGGTGCATCCCCTTCGGGCCCCTCCACAACCCCGCCAACCTCATGGGCATCCGCGCCTGCATGGAGGCCATGCCCGGCAAGAAGCAGGTGGCCGTGTTCGACACCGCGTTCCACCAGACCATGCCCCCCAAGGCGTACATCTACGCACTGCCCTACGAGTACTACGAGAAGGACGGCGTGAGGCGCTACGGCTTCCACGGCACCAGTCATAAGTACATCGCCGCCCAGGCCGTCCGGGCGCTGGGCAAAACGAGCCCCGAGGGCACCAGGATCATCTCCTGCCACCTGGGCAACGGCTCCAGCCTCGCCGCCATCGTGGACGGCAAGGTGGTGGACACCTCCATGGGCCTCGGGCCTCTCGCCGGGTTCCCCATGGGCACACGCTCCGGCGACATCGACCCCACCATCATGGAGTACCTGATGGGCCGCTACGGCTGGGATATCAAGGAAATGCTCTCCGTCCTCAACAAGAAGTCCGGCGTGCTGGGCATCTCCGGCGTCAGCTCCGACTTCCGGGATCTGACCGCCGCCGCCAACGCGGGCAACGAGCGGGCCGCGCTGGCGCTGGACAAGTTCGCCTATGAGGTGAAGAAGTACATCGGCGCGTACGCCGCCGCCATGGGCGGGGTGGACGCCATCGTGTTCACCGCCGGTGTGGGCGAGAACGACGCGGATATGCGCCTGCGCATCGCCTCCGGCCTCGAGTACATGGGCGTCAAGATCTGCCCCCACTGCAACGCCACTCGCGGCAAGGAGGAGATCTCCGCCGCCGATTCCAAGGTCAAGGTGTTCGTCATCCCCACCAACGAGGAGCTGATGATCGCCATGGACACCGCCGAGCTCGCCAGGTGACGCAGAAGTTGATATAAAGACACGCTCCCCCTGTTCGGGACGGCAAAACGCGCCGTCGGGACGGGGGGAGCTTTTTCCGTCCCCCACAAATGAATCATTTTCCCCGTCCCATCGGGTAATACTAAATGTATTTCCAAGCCGTATGACGAAGCTTGACGCAAAAAAGGCCGTCGCGAATATCTTATTTTGATTGAATATTAGTATTAGTATGAGAACGCCTACAGGATCCAAAACCCCCAGGCAAACCGCGGCCGGGTTCCGGCGATTCGGTCTGTTTGGGGGTCTTTTCCGTGTCTTCTTTTAATGAATATTTCAGCAATCCAACAGCTTCCCGTCCGTGGAGACGGTGCGGACGGTGAGCTCCAGCTCCTTCCCCGAGGCCGCCAGGGCGCGGGTGACGGCGGAGGTGAGGCCGCCGCAGCAGGGGACCTGCATCCGCAGGACGGTGACGGAGCTTATGTCGTTGAGAAGAAAAATCCTGCTCAGCTTGTCCGCGTAGTCCACCGCGTCCAGCTTGGGGCATCCGATGAGGGTGACGCGGCCGCCCATGAACTCCCGGTGGGTCCCGGCGTAGGCGTAGGCGGTGCAGTCGGCGGCGATGAGCAGGTCCGCGCCGTCGTAATACGGGGCGGAGACGGGCGCCAGCTTGATCTGGGGCGGCCAGTTCCGAAGCTCCGAGGCCGGGGTCTCGGCGGGCGCGGCGGGCGCGGCGGGCGCGGCGCTTTTGCGAAGCTCCAAAACGGCGGAACCGGGACAGCCGCGCGGCGACTCCGCCGACTTTTTGGCGGCCAGGACGGCAGCCTCGTCGTAGGGGGCGGCCTCCCGCTCCTCGATGCGGATGGCCCCGGCGGGGCAAGCGGGCAGGCAGTCGCCCATGCCGTCGCAGTAGTCGTCCCGCAGGAGCCGCGCCTTCCCGTCGACCATGACGATGGCCCCCTCGTGACAGCCCTCCGCGCACGCGCCGCAGCCGGTGCATTTTTCTTCGTCGATATGTACGATCTTGCGGATCATAGGTTCCCCTCCGTTATTCAGTGGATTTACGTGATTTTCAGCGATTATATTTATTTCCGCTTTGGGAAGTCTTTCCGTCTCGGGTGATCGCGCGTAAAAAGGATGCCCGGCATCGCCGGGCATGGGGTTTAGAGGGTCTTCATCGCGTTGATCTTGATGCCGGGGCCCATGGTGGAGGCGGTCACGCAAGAGCGGATGTACTGGCCCTTGGCGGCGGCGGGCTTGGCGCGGAGGAGCGCGTTCATGAGAGCGTTGTAGTTCTCGGTGAGCTTCTCGGGGCCGAAGGACACCTTGCCGATGGGGCAGTGGATGATGTTGGTGCGGTCCAGGCGGTACTCGATCTTACCGGCCTTGACCTCGGTGATGGCCTGGGTCAGATTGGGGGTGACGGTGCCTGCCTTGGGGGAGGGCATCAGGCCCTTGGGGCCCAAGGTCTTACCGAGACGGCCCACGATGCCCATCATGTCGGGGGTGGCGATGACTACGTCGAACTCGAACCAGTTCTCCTTCTGGATCTTCTCCACCATGTCCATGGCGCCCACGTAATCGGCGCCCGCGTCGATGGCCTCCTGCTTGCGCTCCTCCTTGCAGAACACCAGGACCCGGCGGGTCTTGCCGGTGCCGTGGGGGAGGACCACCGCGCCGCGCACCTGCTGGTCGGCGTGGCGGGAGTCGACGCCAAGCTTTACGTGGAGCTCAACAGTCTCGTCAAATTTGGCCTTGCTGGTCTTGGTGATCAGATCGAAGGCGTCCTGGGGCTCGTACTGGACGGAGCGGTCGACAAGCTTTGCGCTGTCCTTGTATTTCTTTCCTCTGAACATAGTCTCAGCCCTCCTCTACTACGATGCCCATGCTGCGGGCGGTACCGGCGATCATGCTCATGGCGGCCTCGATGGAACCGGCGTTTAGGTCGTTCATCTTGGTCTCGGCGATCTTGCGAACGTCTTCCTTGCTGATCTTGGCGACCTTGTCCCGCTGGGGGACGCCGGAGCCCTTCTCGATGTTGCAGTACTTCTTCAGCAGCACCGCGGCGGGGGCGGACTTGGTGACGAAGGTGAAGCTGCGGTCGGAATAGACGGTGATGACCACGGGGGTGATCATGCCCATGTCGGCCTTGGTGCGCTCGTTGAATTCCTTGGTGAAGGCGCCGATGTTGACGCCGTGCTGGCCAAGGGCGGGGCCTACGGGGGGCGCGGGAGTCGCGCGGCCCGCAGGGATCTGAAGCTTGATGATTCCTGTTACTTTCTGTGCCACTTTCGTGAACCTCCTAATATTGATGTGGTCAGGCGGAGCGGTCTTCGTTTTCCGCTCCTCCCACAGCGCCGGGGGGCGCTAATGCCCTTTCGGGCGGGGAAATGCGTATTTTTTTCAGTCCTGGGCCAGCTCGATCTGGTCGAAGTCCAGCTCTACGGGGGTCTCCCGTCCGAACATGGAGACGACTACGCGGACGATCTGCTTTTCCATGTCCAGCTCCTCCACCGTGCCGAAGAAGCCCTCCAGAGGACCGTCGCTCACGCGGATGCGGCTTCCCACGCTGAAATCCACCCTGAAGTCGCGCTTTTCGACGCCGAGGGCCAATATCTCGGCCTCGGAGAGGGGGATGGCCTTGTTGCCGGTGCCCACAAAGCCCGTGCAGCCGCGCACGTTGCGCACAAGATGCCAGCTTTCGTCGGTCAGGATCATCTTGACCAGCACGTAGCCGGGGAAAACCTTGCGCTCATAGGTCTTTTCCTGCCCGTCCTCAAGCTCGGTCACCGTCTCGAGGGGGATGTTGACCTCCTGGATGAGGTCTGTCATGTTCCGGTTCTCCGCCGATTTCATGACGGTGTCGGCCACGGCGTTCTCGTAGCCGGAGTAGGTATGGACCACATACCACTTTGCTTCCTGTGCCATTTGCGCTCCTCAGGCGAAGAGGTTGATCAGGACCTCGACAAGCTTGTTGGCAAGCCAGTCGAATCCGCCCAGGACGACGGCGGAAGCGGCGCAGACGGCAAGCACCACGAGCGTGTTGTTGGTGGTCTGCCTGGCGGTGGGCCAAACCACCTTTTTGAGCTCGCTCTTCATGCCACGGAACCAGTCGGACACGCGGGTGAAGAACTTTTTCTCGGATTTAGCCATTTGTGTTCTCCTTCTCCCTTACTTCGTCTCGGTGTGGACTGTGTGCTTGCGGCAGAAACGGCAGTACTTCTTCAGCTCCAGCTTCTCGGGCGTGTTCCTCTTGTTCTTGGTGGTGTTGTAGTTGCGCTGCTTGCACTCGGAACAGCGAAGGACCACCTTGACTCTGTTTTCTGCGGCCATTTTTCGGCACCTCCTAAAATTTGCCTCCCTGCTTTGAATTGGCCGGGACGGGGCCACCGTGCGCGGGCGCGCAAAAAATAAACCCTCTCGGTCGACAGGTGAGGAAATTATACCACCGATGCGTGCGCAAGTCAAGAAAAATTTTACGGAAAAGCCCGGGAAAATCGGAAAAAGCCGTTGAAAACCGGCGGCGTTTACGGTAAAGTAGAGATGCTTGAGCTTATCAAAAAGGAGAAGAGGAAAAATGAGGATACTCGCCGTAGATTACGGGGACCAGCGCACGGGGGTCGCGGTGTCGGACCCCACCGGGACCCTCGCCGGGGACGCCTTTGTGCTCGCTGAGTGGAACGCGGAGCGTCTGGCGGACAAAATCGCCGCCGAATGCGAAAAGAGGGGCGTGGAGCGGATCGTTTTGGGAAATCCTATCAACATGGACGGCTCCGCCGGGCCCCGGTCGGAGAAGGCCCGGGCCTTCGGGGCGCTCCTCCGGGAGCGGACGGGGCTGGAGGTGGTCCTCTGGGACGAGCGGCGCACCACCGTGGAGGCCCATGGGATCCTCACCGCCAACGACCGCCACGGCAAGCGCCGGAAGCAGACCGTGGACGCGGTGGCCGCCGCGCTGATTTTGGAGGGGTACCTGGGGAGACGGTGAGGAGGAATTTTTGTGTTTCCTATTGAAATAACGCCGATGTTGGTTTATACTGTATTATGTCAAGTTTTAAGAGAGGAGGGGGAAACGTGGAGAAGAGGCTTGGGGTATACATCCACATCCCCTTTTGCGCGGGGAAGTGCGCCTACTGCGACTTCTACTCGCGGCCGGGCAAGGACGCGCTGATGCCCCGGTATCAGAAGGCGCTTCTGGCCCACTTAAAGGAGGCCGGGCCCCAGCTGGATGGGTACATCATCGACACGGTGTACTTCGGCGGCGGGACGCCCAGCTGGTACGGCGCGGCGCGGCTCACGGAGCTCTTCGACGCGCTGAAAAAGTTCGGGCGGGTGATGGTGGACGGGGAAGTGACCGTGGAGGTCAACCCCGACAGCATCGGCTTCCAGGACCTGGTGAAGCTCCGGAAATGCGGCTTCAACCGGCTTTCCATCGGCGCACAGTCGGCCAACGACGGCCTTCTCAAGAGCCTGGGGCGGCTCCACAACTGGGCGAAGGTGGAGGAGACGGTGGCCAGCGCCCGGAGTGCCGGGTTTGAGAACGTCTCCCTGGACCTCATCTACGGCCTGCCCTCCCAGACCAGGGAGGACTGGGCGGACACGCTGACGAAGGCGCTGGGCTTAAAGCCGGACCACTTAAGCTGCTACGGGCTGAAGATCGAGGAGGGCACGGCGCTGTGGCCCTTCAAGGACTCCCCCTTCATCCCGGACGACGACCTCCAGGCGGATATGTACCTCTTCGCCGTGGACACCCTGGCCCGGTACGGGTACTGGCAGTACGAGGTGTCCAACTTCGCCCGGCGGGGGTGCGCCTCCCGGCACAATCTCAAATACTGGCAGATGGGCGAGTACATGGGCTTTGGCGCCGCCGCCCACTCCTGCGTGGCGGGACAGCGGTACTCCTATGTGGCGGACATGGAGCGGTACGCCGACAGCATCCTCACGGGCCGGAGCGTGGTGGACCACGCCGAGTCGGTGACGGACTTCGAGCGGGCCGGGGAGTACCTGATGCTGGGCCTGCGGACCACCTACGGCATCTCGGAGCAGGAATATTATGACATCTTCCCCTGCAAGTTCGATATGTGCCGGGAGCTGATGGAGTCCTACGCCAAGCGCGGGTGGATGGTGAAGAACGGGGACCGGTGGAGCTTCACGCCGGAGGGGTTCCTTCTGTCCAACACCCTCATCGGGGAGATTTTGGACACCCAGACGCGGCAGCGCGCCAGCATCGTCTCCCCCTGGAAGAAAGGGAGCGCCGGGGAGTACCAGTACTCCATGTTCCCCAGGCATTCCGAGGACGTGCAGCTGTTCCACGGGATCACCTGACGCTTTATTTATAATGTTAACCGTTTTGTAATTGATTTTTTCCCGGCGCGGGAATATCATAGTAAGGAAGCTCTGAATAAGTCGACGTGCCGAGTAGCCTGCGCAGATTTTTCGCCAGAGGAAGGCAAAAAATCTGCGCAGGCTACTCG
>CANQKZ010000015.1 GCA_947624585.1 uncultured Oscillospiraceae bacterium
CCGCCCTGGAGGGCCTTGCGGTCGTGCATCATGCACTCCACGGTGTAGGTCTCCTCGGCGCCGTTGAACTTCTCCTTATCGGTCTTGCGGCCCCGGATGACGGGCATGGCAAGGGTGTTTTCCATGAAGTCGGCGTAGACGTTCAGCATTCGCTGGGTCTCGGCCCGGGCCTCCTCCTCCGTGGCGTGCATGGTGTGGCCCTCCTGCCACAGGAACTCCCGGTGGCGGAGGAAGGGACGGCTGGTCTTCTCCCAGCGGAGCACGGAGCACCACTGGTTGTAGAGCTTGGGCAGGTCCCGCCAGGAGTGGATGATGTTCTTATAGTGCTCGCAGAAGAGCGTCTCGGAGGTGGGGCGGATGCAATAGCGCTCGTCCAGCTTGTCCGCGCCGCCGTAAGTGACCCAGGCGCACTCGGGGGCGAAGCCCTCCACATGGTCCTTCTCCTTCTGAAGAAGGGACTCGGGGATCAGCATGGGCAGGTACACGTTCTCGTGGCCCAGGGCCTTGAACTCGGTGTCCAGGATGTGCTGGATGCTCTCCCAGATGGCGTAGCCGTAGGGGCGGTAGATGAACATTCCCTTGATGCTGGAGTAGTCGATGAGCTCCGCCTTGGTGCATACGTCGGTGTACCACTGGGCGAAGTCCACGTCCATGTCGGTGATCTGTTCTACTTTCTTGTCCTTTGCCATATCAAAAACTCCCGTTTTCAATTGAATTGGTATGTCAGTCTATTTTAACCTCACACACGCAGCTTGTCAAGGATTTTGAAAAACTCCGATACAACCTGCGGTTCAGTGGCCCAGCTTGCGGCGAGGCGCACCACGGAGCTCGTGTCATCGAAGGGCTCCCAGAAGGAGAAGCGGACCTCCTTCTCCAGGCGGCGGAGGAGGGCGTTGTCGAAAATCGGGAACTGCTGGTTGGTGGGGGAGTCCACGAAGAGCCGGAAGCCACGGTCCAGAAGGCCCTGTCTTATTTCCATGGCCCGCTCCACGCCGTGGCGGCCCAGCCGGAGGTACAGGCCGTTCTCGAAGAGCGCCTCGAACTGCGCCCCGCAGAGCCGTCCCTTGGCGGGCATGGCGCCCCGCTGTTTTTGCACCGTGTCGAAATGCTCCGGCATCCCGCGGGGGAAGACAAGAGCCTCGCCGCACAGGGCCCCGCACTTGGTGCCGCCGATGTAGAAGACGTGGCACAGGCGGGCGATGTCCCGGATCTGTACGTCCGTCTCCGCCGCCAGGCCGTAGGCCAGACGCGCCCCGTCCAGGTAGAGGGGGACGCGGAAGCTTTTGCAGATGCCGGAGATCTCCTCCAACTCCCGGAGGCTGTACAGCGTCCCGAACTCCGTGGGGTGGGAGATGTAGACAAGGCCGGGGAAGGCCATATGGGTGTGATTGGGGTCGGCGAAGAATCCCTCCAGGATCCGTCGCAGGCCGGAGGGGTCCATCAGACCCCGGCGTCCCGGGACGGTGAGGACCTTATGGCCGGTGAACTCCACGGCCCCGGCCTCGTGGACGTTGATGTGGCCGGTGTCGGCGGAGACGGCGGCCTCCCAGGGACGGAGCAGGCCGCCTGTGACCAGGGCGTTGGTCTGGGTACCGCCGGGGATGAAGAGTACGTCGGCCTCGGGAGACGCGCAGGACCGGCGGATGAGGTCCCGGGCGTGAAGGGAATACTCGTCCGCCCCGTAGCCGGGCTGGGGCGTCAGGTTGGTGTCCAGGAGCCTTTGCAGGACGAGAGGGTGAGCGCCCTCGGAGTAGTCGTTTTCAAGAAAGATCATGGGGTCTCCTCCGGTAGAATGTAAGTATCCCGGCCCGCATTGGGATGGCCGGTTTATTTTCGCAACACTTCAAGCCCCTGCCGTCCGGCGGGGGCTTGGGGGTCTTTCGGGGAATTCCGACGGAGTTACCTTCTTCTCCGGCCGCCGCCGCGCTCGGATTTGCGCATGGCGTCGGAGATCTTGCCCTCGGAGTCCTTCATGAACCGCTTGAGCTTGTCCTCAAAGGCGGCGTCCACCGGGCCGTCGGACGGGACGGCGTCATAGGGGTCCGGCGGGCGGCCTGACTGGACCGGCCGGCCCGACGGGGCAGGGCGGCCCGATTGAGCGGGGCGGCCTGACTGCGCCGGACGGCCCGACGGGGCGGAACGGCCCTGTGAGGGCCTGGCGGGCCTCTGCTGGGGGTCCGGGCGGGGCTGGGCCTGCTTGATGGACAGATTGATCCTGCCCTGCTCGTCAATGCTGATGACCTTTACCTGCACCTCCTGGCCGATGGACAGAAAATCCGCCACGTCGGAGACAAAGGTATTGGCTATTTCGGAGATGTACACCAGGCCCGATTTTCCCGGCGCCAGCTGTACGAAGGCGCCGAACTTGGTGATGCCGGTGACCTTGCCCGTCATCACCGCTCCCTTTTGAATATCCATTTATTTTCCTCTCTATAACGGGCGCGCCTTGCGGGCGGCCCGTGTCATTCCGCCTGACCGGCGTCGCCGCCGGTTACGTAGATCTCCTCGTCCGGGTCGGTGAAGCCCTGGCCCCGGGCGATGTCCCGCAGGACCTCCTCGTCCGTGCTGTGGTCGATGGCGTACTGCATCCCGTCCACATTGGCGGCAAGCCGCGCCTCATAATTGCGCAGATCCTCCAGCTCGCTTTGCTTTTGCCTTTCGAGATCGGTCTGCCCGATCTTCGTCACCAGCGCGTACACCAACAGCACCGCCAGCACGATCTTCGTAAGTATACCTGTACGTCTTAACCGCATCTTCAGCGTCCCTCACATCCGGCGCACCGCGCCTTTTTTTACCGCCTTCTATTTTAAACCATTTGCGCGCGGATGAAAAGCGTTTTTTTAAAATTCGTCGAAATTTTTCTAAACTTCTTTTCAGGACCCTCAGCGGAGCGGTCAAAAGTGCCAGGATCCGGCCCAGGATCCCCATGAGGAAGGCCCCCAGCTCCAATACGAGGGGACTGACGGTGAGAAAGTAGAGCACCGCGCCAAGGGCGGCCATGGCCTGCATGAAGAGCCTCTGCCGCCCGCCCCCGGCGGACAGCCCCAGGGCGAAGAGCATGAAGGCGCTGACCGCCCAGAAGACCGTGTCCGCGAGGACGGTCACGAGCCGGGAGCGGACGCCGCGCCGCAGAGTCCTGAGGACGTCGTACAGCACCCCGGCCAGCACGCCGCACAGCAGCGAGACGCCGGCCTCCAGAAGCTGGGAACTGACTGAGACCTCCATGGCTCACCTGAAAAGACGCGCGAAGAAGCCCTCGCCGGTCTTGGGCGTGTCCTCATACTCCAGAGCGTCGATCTGCCCCGTCACCACCACGTCGCCGCTGTCCACGCTCAGCTTCTCCATGTGCAGGTCCTGTCCGTGGACCGCCAGCGCACCCTGAGTGGTACCCATCAGGACCTCCTGTTCGTTGAAGCTCTCCACCTCCGTCACGCCGGACACCAAAAGTCTGCGTCTGCCCTCCATGCTGAGGCTGTGCATGGCCTCCACGGGCGCGCGCCTGTCCTCCATCGCCATTTGCCTCCCCCTCTCCCGGTGTGGTCGCGGAGCGGAACGCCGCCCGCCTCCGCGCTGTTCCACTATACGCGCGGGGAGACCGGTTTATGCCAGGGGGCCTTTGAATAAACCGAAGCGCCGACCGGGCGGCGGGTTTTTGGGGGATATCGCGATTTCACGCGGGAATCATTTGATTTTTCCCGGGGGCGGTGGTATACTTGTTGCGGAATAACGCTTTCGGAGGTGCGGAGAGATGGTTTATATGGATTTCCATCCTGTGAACGGGCTGGTTTTGCTGGACGCCCGGGTGGACGGGGAGAAGGGACAGTTCCTGCTGGACACAGGGGCCATGATGACGGCGCTGAATGCGGAGTATTTTTCGCCCGCCTCGGGGGGCGCTGTAGAGATCGCCAAATTCAGCGGATCCATGAGCGCCGAGGACGCACGGAAAACCCGTATCCTATCTCTGGAGCTCCAGAATACGGAGCTCCACGATCTCGACGCCATGTGCATGGATCTCGGATACGCGGAGGCCGGGCTGAGGACGGAGGACGGCTCCGTCCGGCTCCTGGGGCTTCTGGGGAACGATGTGCTCCGGGGGTACAGCCTGTTTTTGGATTACAAGGCCGGGCTTCTGGCGCTGGACTCGGAGATGTGTTTCAGGGATTTCACCCTGGCCCCCATGCCGGTGGACGCCTTCGCCACGGTGGAGCTTGTCATTGGGGACCGGCCACGGCGGTTCGTTCTGGATACCGGGGCCAACGCCTGTCTTCTGGACGCGGAGCTTCAGGGGGAATTTGCCGTCACCCCGGCGGAGGGCGCGCCGGGGCAGTTCACCCTGCCGCGCGTGCGCCTGGAGGATCTGGAGTATCGTGACGTGACCGCCGTTTTCGCGGATCTGACGGCTCTGAAGGCCGTGGCGGACGTGTGCGGCGTCATCGGCTCCGCCGTTCTCTCGCCGCGGAGAACGATCCAGGACTTCAAAAGGCAGCTCCTTTTCCTGGAAAAGTGACAGGATCGCCTCCGGTTCCGGCCGGGGGCGGATTTATGCAAAAATAATCCTTGCAACGCGAGGTTTTGTTCGTTATAATAGATTTACTATTTTATGATCGGGGAGGATGTACAAAATGACCGCATGGTACCTTGTGCTGTGTCTCGTCATCCTGGGAATCGCCTACGTGTTCTTCAACTACATGAGGATCCGTAAGATGCGGGAGGGGACGGCGGACATGGTGGAGATGGCCGGGATCATCCGGTCGGGGGCCAACACCTTTATGCTGACGGAGTATAAGAGCATATGCCTGGTGCTCCTGGTGGTGGCCGCCATATTCACGCTGTTTATCGAGAAGACCTCTGGCTTAAGCTTCCTTCTGGGCGGCGCCATGAGCTCGGCGGTGTGCGTTCTGGGCATGAAGAGCGCCACATACGCCAACGTGCGCACGGCCAACCGGGCCCGGGAGAGCCTGTCCATCGGCGAGACGGTGAAGGTGGCCCTGTGCGGCGGGTCCGTCTCGGGGCTGGCGGTGCAGACCTTCGGGATGCTGGGGCTGCTGATCATCCTGATGGTCCAGGGCGGGGTGGACCACACCTCCGTCAGCACGGGCCTCATCAAGCTGGGCTCCATGGCCTGCAACCCCACGGTGATGCGCATATCCACCTACTCCCTGGGGTGCTCCATCGTGGCCATGTTCAACCGCGTGGCCGGGGGCAACTACACCAAGGCCGCCGACATCAGCTCCGACATCCTGGGCAAGATCCGCCACGACCTGCCGGAGGACGACAGCCGTGTGCCCAACACCATCGCGGATTTCATTGGCGACAACGTCAACGACATCGCGGGGAACTGCTCTGACCTCCTGGAGTCCTTCGTGGCAACCATGTCCGCCTCCATCATGATCGCCGTGACCCTCTACCAGACCCACGGCGTCCGGGACGAGATCACCGACGCCACCTTCAACGCCACGGTCCTGTTCCCCATCATCCTGGCCGCCTGCGGCCTTGTGGGGTGCCTTGTGGGGCTGATGATCGCGAATTTTAAGAAAATGGGCGACAATCCCTCCAAGGAGCTGGATATGTCTACCTGGATCTCCGCCGGGCTCACCGTGATTTTGGGGGGCGTTGCTTCCTTTGTGATTTTCAACGAGCTGGGGCGGAACGGGAATCTCTATGAGGACTTCCTTCTGGGCTGGGCCTCCCCCTGGGTCAGCGCCGTCATGGGCATCGTCTCGGGCGTGGCCATCGGGGTCATCACGGAGTACTACACCTCCACCGACCACAAGCCCACGAGAGAGCTGGCGGAGATCTGCGAGGAGGGGGAGGCCTTCGTGGTCACCAAGGGCGACGCCATCGGCTCCCGCTCCTGCCTGCTGCCGGTGCTGATCATCGCCGTCGCGCTCCTCATCTCCGGCAAGGTCTGCGGCACCTACGGCATCGCCATATCCGCTCTCGGGATGCTGGCCTTCGTGGGCGCCACGGTGTCCATCGACGCCTTCGGGCCCATCGCCGACAACGCCGGGGGGCTGGCGGAGTCCTGCCACCTGGACCCCGACGTGCGGAAGATCACCGACAAGCTGGACGCGGTGGGCAACACCACCGCCGCCATCGGCAAGGGGTTCGCCATCGGCTCCGCCGCTTTCGCAACGGTGTCCCTGATCGTGGCATACGTGGGCAACTACACAGAGATCGGCGCGGAGCTGAGCCTGAACTTCGCCTCCTTCTTCGTGGTGGCCGGAGGCATCCTGGGCGGCGCGCTGGTGGAGTACTTCTCCGCCATGCTCACCGACAACACCATCGATTCCGCCAAGATCATGGCCGACGAGGGGGACAAAATGATGTCCATCCCCGGCGTTCTGGAGGGCAAGGTCCGGCCCGACTACAACAAGATGATCCGTCTCGCGGCCCAGGAGGCCATTCGGAAGATGGTCCTGCCCTCGGTGCTGGCGCTGCTCATCCCCGTGGTGGGCGGGCTTCTCTTCGGCGTCCAGTTCGTGGGCGGCATCCTGGTGGGCGCCACGGTGGTGGCCATCCCCAGGGCCATCTTCATGGGCAACTCCGGCGGCGCTTTTGACAACGCCAAGAAGTACATCGAGGGAGAAAACATCAAGGGCCACGGCAAGGGATCCCCGGCCCACAAGGCCGCCGTCACCGGTGACACCATCGGGGACACCCGCAAGGACGTGGTGGGCGTGGCGCTGGACATCTTCATCAAGCTCATGTCCACCGTCGCCAACACGCTGGCACCGGTACTGAAGAACATCGCCCTCATCAAATAAACCGGCGCGGGGAACTTAAACCGCGCAAAGGAGTGATCCGATTGATCGACAAATGGGAGATCGCCCTCTCCGGCGGCATAAGGCGGGCGTATGTCTGCACCCCGGCGGCGGCCCGGTCGGACCCGGACGCCAGGTTCCCGGTGCTCTATATGTTCGACGGCCACAACGTCTTCTTCGACGCGGACGCCACCTACGGGAAGAGCTGGGGGATGAAGGAATATCTGGAGCGGACCGGGACGGGGCTCATTGTGGCGGCGGTGGAGTGCAACCACGGGGCCCACGGGGAGAGGCTGTCGGAGTACTCGCCCTTCGATTTCTACGCCCCGGAGTTCGGCCCCCTGCCTGGGCTGGGGCGGGAGACCATGGAGTGGTACGTCCGGGCCTTCAAGCCCTACGTGGACAGCCATTACCCCACGCTGCCGGACCGGGAGCACACGTTCATCGCGGGAAGCTCCATGGGCGGGCTCATGAGTCTCTACGCCGTCAGCGCCTACAACCGGGTCTTCTCCGCCGCCGCGGCGCTGTCGCCCTCCCTGATGGTGGCCCCCGAGAAGCTGGACGGACTTCTGCGCTCAGCGCCCATGGAGCCGGGGACCCGGATCTACATGGACTACGGCTCCCGGGAGATGGCCCACTTGCCGACCGGGAGGGCAGCTAAGCGCTTCGGCGCGGTGGCCGCCGCCCTCATGGAGCGGGGCGCGTTCGTCACGGCCCGGATCGTTCCCGGCGGAGAGCACTGCGAGGCCAGCTGGGAGAGGCAGATCCCGTTCTTTATGAATACACTTCTTTATAAAAGCTAAGGAACCTCCGAACAAATCACCGCACCGATCTTGACGGCAGATTTTCCGCCATATTTCGTCAAAAAATCTTGAAATACACAAAGTATTCCCGCAATTTTTCCTTCATCTGGCGAAAAATCTGCTCGTCAATTTCGGCGCTTCGATTTATTCAGAGGTTCCCTAAAATACCTCATATATATCACACAAAACTGAAAGAAAGCGGAAATCACTATGAAAAACGTCATATTTATCTCCCCCAACTTCCCCGCCAACTACTGGCTCTTCTGCCGGGAGCTCAAGGCGAACGGCATGAACGTGCTGGGGATCGGCGACGAGCGCTACGAGCGGCTGGAGCCGGGGCTTCGGGAGAATCTGACAGAATATTATAAGGTGGACAACCTGGAAAATTATGACTCGGTCTACCGGGCGGTGGCCTTTCTCATCTTCAAGCACGGGCCCATCGACTGGCTGGAGTCCAACAACGAGTACTGGCTGGAGCGGGACGCCAAGCTGCGCACAGCCTTCCACATCACCACCGGTTTCCAGGAGGCGGACATCCCCGCCATCAAGCTGAAGTCCCAGATGAAGGAGTACTACCGCCGCGCCGGGATCCCCACGGCACGGTACCATATCGTGGAAGAGATCGAAGACTGCCGGGAATTCATCGCGGAGGTGGGGTACCCCGTGGTGGTGAAGCCCGACAACGGCGTGGGCGCCTCGGACACCCACGCGCTGAAGAGCGACGGGGCGCTGGTCAAGTTTTTTGAGATGAAGGACTCCAAGGTCAGCTACATCATGGAGGAATACGTCCACGCGGAGGTCAACTCCTACGACGCCATCTACGACTCCCACGGCGAGCCCATGTTTGAGACGGGGAATGTGACGCCGGTGTCCATCATGGACATCGTCAACGACGGGGACAACTCCATCTACTACATCCTCCGGGACCTGCCGGAGGACACGCGGGCCGCCGGGCGGGCCACGGCCAAGGCCTTCGGCGTCAGGAGCCGGTTCATCCACTTTGAGTTCTTCCGCCTCACCCAGGACCAGGAGGGCCTTGGGAAGAAGGGGGATCTGGTGGGGCTGGAGGTCAATATGCGGCCCAGCGGCGGATACACCCCGGACATGATCGACTTTGCCCACGGCACCAACGTCTACAAGGTCTGGGCGGACATGGTGGCCTTTGACAGGACGAGCACCCCGGAGAAGGACCGGTACTTCTGCGCGTATCTGGGCCGCCGGGACGGGAAGGATTTCGTCATGAGCCACGAGGACATCATGGGCAAATACGGCGCGCGCATGAAACTGGTGGGGCGCATCCCCCAGGTCCTGGCCGGGGCCATGGGCAATCAGATGTATATCGCCGTCTTCCCCACACGGGAGGAGATGGACGGGTTCTATCGGGACACGCTGGCCTGCCGGTGAGGGACGCGGCGAAAAACGCGCCCGGCTTCAAGAGAAAAGGAGAAAAGGAAATGAAAAAGGACATCAGGATCGCCGATATGGCGGTGGGGGACGAGATCGAGGGCTTCTACATCCTCAAGACCGCCCAGAACAAGGTATCCAACAACGGCAAGCCCTATCTGAACGCCACGCTTTCCGACTGCACCGGCGACATCGACGCCAAGGCGTGGGACTACCCAGGCCCTCTGGGGCCCAATGAGGAGGGGAAGGTCGTGCGGCTCCGGGCCTCCGTTTCCGAGTACCGGGGGTCCTTGCAGGTGACGGTGGACAGGATCCGCCTGTCCGACGAAAACGACGAGTTCGACTTATCCGACCTGGTGCCCGTGGCGCCCATGGACGCCGAGGCCGGGTACAGGGAGCTCCTGGCGCTGGTGGCGTCCATCGAGGACGCGGACTACCGGGATGTGACCGAGGCGCTTTTGGAGCGGCACGGGGAGATCATGAAGACCATGCCGGCGGCAAAGAGCGTCCACCACAGCTTTTTGAGCGGACTTCTCATGCACACCCTGAACATGATGCGCCAGGCGGACTTCCTGGCGAAGCTGTACCAGGACACCGTGGACCGGAGTTTGCTGCTCGCGGGGACGTGTCTTCACGATCTGGGCAAGCAGTGGGAATTTGAGTACTCCGAGCTGGGCCTGGTGACCGAGTACTCCACGGCGGGCGAGCTTTTGGGGCACCTGGTGATGGGCGCCCAGGAGGTGTCCGACGCAGCCCGGGGACTGGGCATCCCGGAGGAGAAGGGGATGCTTCTCCAGCATATGCTCCTGTCCCACCACGGCGAGCCGGAGTTCGGCGCAGCCGTCCGCCCCATGTGCGCCGAGGCGGAGCTGCTGTCCATGATCGACAAGATCGACAGCCGCATGGAGATTTACAGGGAAAACCTGGAAAATGTCGCCGCCGGCAACTTCTCCGGCCGCATCTTCGCGCTGGAGAAGAGGATATACAGGCATATGTGATACCGAAGCCAATACTAATATTCAATCAAAATGAGCCGCCCCGGGTCAAAATCCGGGGCGGCGCTTTGTCTATTCCTTTTTATACTAATATCTATTTAAAAGGAGACACCGAGCGGCGAGGATTTTTCGTGTCAGGCAAGGAAGACGCCTCAGGGAATACTGTATGTATTTTCAAGGCGGCTGACGCAGCATGACGTGAAAAAAGACCGCCGTGAATATCTTGTTTTGATTGGATATTAGTATCAGGGCGAAGAAGCTCACGAAGAGGGCCGGCAGGAAGAGGAGGGCGGATTCGAGGAGATGTGTTTTCACGGTATAACTCACGTCAGGTCCCGGATGGACAGGTTCGCCTTGTGCTCGATGGGCTTCCATTCCACCTTTTGGAAGACGGCGGCGATGGAGATGGGGATATAGGTGAGCATGAACACCGGGAAGGTCAGTGTGTAGAGGACCTTTTTCAAATTGGACGTGTGTATGTGCCGCCACTCCCGCGCCGTGGTGACGCCGCCGATGAAAAGCATGAAGAGGTACGTCCCCGCCAGGGACCGGAGCGCGGGCCAGATCAGCTGCCAGGCGGCGCCGCCGGACAGGAGCGCCAGGACGGATGCCAGGGTGTTGACCGCGAATCCCAGACAGGCCAGGACCATGGCGGGCATGATGGACAAAACGAGGTCGAAGCAGGAGAAGCTGCCGCGGGCCGCGCCGCTGAGGAGCCTGCCGCCGTACCGGCGGAAAACCTGGAGGAAGCCTTTGGACCAGCGGAGGCGCTGGGCCCAGGACTGGGAGAATTTGACGGGCTGTTCGTCGAAGAGCTCCGCGTCCGGGGCGTAGCCGATGCGGTCGCCACGAACCATGCAGTCGGCGGTGAACTCCGTGTCCTCGGTGAGCAGGTGGAAGGGCCAGCCGCCGTTGCGCTCCAGGATCTCGCGGCTCACCAGAAATCCGGTGCCGGACACCACGGCGCTGGAGCCAAGAAGGGAGCGGGCGTGGTTCAGAAATTCCGAATCCCTCAAAAACCACAGGGCGTACCCGGCGCTGATCCAGTTGTCGCCGAAGTTTTTGGAGTTGCGGAAGCTGGTGACCACCGGGCAGTCCTCCGAAAAGCGGCGGTTCATGGCGGTGATGTACCCCGGGGAGAGCAGGTTGTCCGCGTCGAAGACGAAATATCCGTCGTACACGTCGCCCCGCTCGCACCGGATGCGCCGGAGGAGGAAGTCCAGCGCATACCCCTTGCCCACGCGCCCCGTGTCGAACCGCTCGTAGACGGCGGCCCCCGCCTCACGGGCGGCCAGGGCGGTGCTGTCGGTGCAGTTGTCCGCAACAACGAAGACGCTGACCAGCTCCGCCGGGTAGTCCTGACGTTTTATGGATTCAATGAGGTTCCCGATGACCGTCTCCTCATTCCGCGCCGCGATCAGCACCGCGTACCGGCGGAGCACGGCGGGACCCCTGAGCCTGTCCCGGCGGACAAGGGGGACCAGCAGGTAGATGAGCTGGTAGAGGTAGCAGGCGAAAAACAGGATGGAAATGACGGTGTTGACCGTTCGCAAGAATAACATAACCGCGCCTCCTTTATGATGTGGTCAAATCATAACAGAAGCGCGGTTAAGAAAAAATCCGGGAAACGGTTAAGGAAAATTAAAGGTTATTTTAAGGGTTATTTTAAGGGTTGTTTTAAGGGATCCGGACCTCCGTATTTCCGATCCGCAGCGCCGCAAGGTCGTTCAGGTTGACGGGGATCCGGAAGTGGGCGGTGCAGAGGAAGTCCTCTCCGTCGGGGTTCCCCAGGTTCTCGTCGCAGGGGATCTCCGCGCCGTCGGACAGGATCGCCACAAATTGGTCGGGATCCGGCAGCTCCCGAGAGCTGTCGTGGCAGAAGCGGATGCCGGTGCTGGTGACGGTCACATCCCGGGCGGTGAAGCGGAACGGCTGGCGCTCCGGGAACGTCTCCCACTCCGCCTCCACGTCGCCCAGGGAGAGGATCTGGAACGCCTCCCGCAGATCCAGGTCGAAGCGGAAGCTCCACTCCCCCGCCGCCTCCACCTTTTCCCTGTCGCCGAAGGGGCCGCGGCGGGTGAGGTCCCGGAGCGTCAGCTCCACGGGCACCGGGTCCCCCTCCGGGGTGAATCGGGCGGCGACGGAGGTGTATCGGACCAGGAACAGCAGCGCCCCGGCGCCGTCGCCGCCCTGGAAGGAGCATCCGCAGGCCGACATGGAGGCCGCGGACTCGGCGGGCCAGCAGGAGAATCCGTCAAATCTGTAGTCGGCGCGGGCCCTGGGCAGGACGCCGGTGACGCGCAGGAGGATCTGGAAGGAGTCGTCCCCCACGGCGGCGGAGTCCACCGTCACGGTGACGCCGTCCACGGTCCGGCTCCGGCCGATCTCCTGGCTCAGGCCCCGGATCAGGGCCTCCTGGGCCGCGCCCATGGCCTCGCCGGTGAGGCGGAGCCAGGCTTCACCAAAGAATTCCGTGATGCCCTCCCCCCGGACGGCCGCCGCCACCGTGCCGCACAGGAGCGTCAGCAGAAGCACCGCCGCCAGGAGAAGCGGAAGGCGGCGGCTATGCCGCTTGGGCGCCATATCATCGAGCTCATTCAAATATTCCTCGCGCACATCCGAAAGGCCCGCGAAGAGCCTCCCGGCGCTGTCGGTTTTGTTCATACGGTCAGTCCCTCCTTCTCCAGGGCGTCCCGGAGGTGCGCGCGAAGGCGCGTCAGGCGCTTGGTGACGCTGTTGGGCGTACCGCCCGCGCTTTTCGCGATGTCCCGCACGCTCTCGCCCCGCCAATACCGGCGCAGGAAGAGCCGCCGGTCCTCCGGCTTCAGCGAGCCGAGCCAGAGGTCCAGAAATTCCGTCAGCTCCCGGCCCTCCAGTTCCCGCTCCGGGTCACAGGGGTCGGGGATGCAGTCGGTGAGCTCCTCCAAGAGGAGCTCCGCGCCGCCCCGGCGCTGCCGGCGGTCCCGCTTCCACCGGTCGAAGGCCAGATTCCGGGTCACACGGGCAAGCCAAAGCCCCAGCCGGTCCGGCCGGTCCGGAGGGATGGCGTTCCAGGCCCGCAGATACGTGTCGTTGACGCACTCCTCCGCGTCCGGCTCGGAGCCCAGGATATTCACCGCCACCCGGCGGCACAGGGGACCGTATTTTTTCGCCGTCTCCCCCACCGCCGCCTGCTCCCGGCGGAAGTACAGGTCCAGGATTTCCGCGTCCTCCAAGGGTCCGCCCCCTTTCTCGATCTTTTAGGGAACCTCTGCTTATAAAGACGACGTTTTTCTGAAAATGTGCCATGAAGAGCGGCGGGGGGTTATTTTGCGAACATACGGCCTCCCAGGAGGTTGCGGGTCACGGTGCCGAGGGTGTCCACGGTGAGGCCCTGGCCTTGGGTGAGCCACATATACATGAGCTCGTAGGTGACGCCGGCCACGGACGCCTTTATGTAGGGGAGCTGCCAGGGCTCGCATTGGAAGAGAGGGTCCAGGATCTGCGTGTCCTCCACGAAGAAGGAACGGTTGCAGTCCTGGTACAGGTACCCCATCTCCTGCCGGAACAGCAGGGTCAGAAAGTCCCGGCTGTCCCCCCAGAAGAGGAAATAGTCGATGAGCAGCTCCTCCGGCTCCGGCGCCGAGGCCGTAAGCTTCGTGAGATACCGCCGGAAGAGGCCGTGGAGCAGGTACACCAGGATGTCCTCCCGGCGCTGGAAATTAGTGTAAAATGTCTGCCGGGACAGGCCCGCCCGGGAGGTGATGTCCGAGACGGTGATGTCCTTGAAGGGCTTGTAGAGCATCAGCTTCAAAAGCGTCTCCGAAAGGGCGTTCTTGGAGCGCAGGGCCATGGGGTTCTCATACTTCTGTTCCAGCATCGTATGCCTCCGCAACTGTAAATCTAAGGTTTGAAACCCTGACAATTGTAAATTCTTTTACACGAGATGTCAAGAGTTTTATTTCCCAAAGAACATTTTAGCACCGACGGCTATGCAGAATATGCCGAAAAGGCGGCGGAGGAGGGAGGGATCCACCGAGGACGCGGCGAGGGCGGTGATGGCGGCGGAGGCCATGCCGGGGAGGGCGGTCCAGAGGGCGGCTTTTTTCTCCACCAGGCCGTTTTTGAAGTGGGAGACAAGGGCGGCGGCGGAGGTGGGCAGGAAGTACAGCAGGTTCACCCCTTGGGCGGCGGCCTGCCGGAGGTGCGCCGCCTGGGTCATCCACAGGAGCAGCAGCGAACCGCCGCCCAAGCCGTACCCGGACAGGACCCCGCAGAGAAAGCCCGCCAGGGCATTGAGTCCTGTCAGGACGTTTGCCCCGGTCATCCCAGCACGCTCCTGACGCCCCCGAAGAGGATGAGCAGGGCGAATGCTTTCGTGAGCACCCTGGGCGGCACCCGCCGGTAGCTGAGGCCGGAGACGGCCCCGCCCAGGACGCCGCCCAGCAGGTAGGGCCAGGCCGTCCCCAGGTCGAGGCCGACCCGCATCCGGTAGATCCAGGCGGAGACGGCGCACATGGGGAACATCACCGCCACGCTGGTGGCGAAGACCCGTTCGTCGTCGAGTCCGATCCAGCCCCGCAGGAGGGGCACCAGCGCCATGCCTCCGCCGCCGCCGAAAAATCCGTTGACCGCGCCGGACACAGCGCCGGTCACCAGGAGACGGAGCTTTTGAGCCTTGTCTATTTCCATAATTTTATAATTCCTTTTGTATTCATTTGATTGAGGAGCATGAGGGCGAAGGGGAAGAGGACCATACCCAGGACGCCCGCGAGCCGGAAGCCCGCGTACATGGCCAGGAGCGCCGCCGCCGGGGCAACGCCGAACTGGTCGCCGATGAGCTTGGGTTCCAGGCACTGGCGGACCAGAGTGACCAGCAGGTAGGTGATGAGCAGGCCGGAGGCCCGGCCCGTGTCCCCGGCGATGAAGCTGGCGGCCGCCCAGGGCAGGAGCACCGCCCCCACTCCGAACACCGGCAGGGCGTCCACCAGGGCGGTGATGAGGGCGATGACGGCGCCGTACTCCACCCCCAGCACGGTGAAGGCAGCCGTAAGCTCGGCGAAGGTGATGCCCACCAGCGCGGCCTCGGCACGGAGCCAGCGGCCCACCCCGTCCAGCAGGTCCTTCTTGACCGTGCGGACATTCTGTCGCATCCGCTCCGGGATCTGCCGGGCGAGGAAGGCCCGGACGGAGTCGAACCCGGCGCTTATGAAGTAGGCGCCGATGACGTAGGTCCCCACCGCCAGGAGGGTGCCGGGCGCTCCGGCGGCCAGGGCGCGGAGCTTATCCAGGGCCCAGGCGGACAGCTCCGCCGGGATCTGGGCGGCCCGCTCCCCCGCCGCCTCCATGGCCCCCGCCAGATACGCCCGCGCCCCCTGGGGGGCCGAGGCGATGAGGCGGCGGAGGGTGAACTCCACCCGATCCAGGACCCGGGGCAGGCCCTCAGTGAGACGGGGAAGCTCTTCCATGAGCCCCGCCGCCTCGTCGAAGAGCCGCACCACCACCAGAAGGAAAAATCCGGTGAGGGACGCCAAAAACACCGTCACACAGACCGCCGAGGCCACTCCCCGCCGCAGGCGGCACCTGTCCGAGAGAAAGGCCGCCGCCGGTTCGCACACCGCCGCCGTCAGGAACGAAAGCAGGAAGGGCCAGAGGCACGGCAGCAGGAACCGCGCGAACACCAGCGCCCCCAGGACGATCCCCCCAACCGTCAGGACGGCACGGACGGCGTGTCTTCCACCCATTTCCACGCTTCTCCCCTCCTCTATCCGATTTTGTGAAAAATGACATTTTTTCCGCCCCTGTTCCGGGAAAAATTCGGTTTCACAGGGGAAAAATCCTGTTGCGCTCAGCGCCGGACTGTGGTATGATAAGGGTTGCGCGGAACGTTTTCTCAATGGAAATGCCCAGGCGACAGGGCGTCCGCGCGTTTTGTACGAACGTATTTTTTGAATTTCCCCAAGGAAACTATTCACTGCGGAAAGAGGAACAGCATGGTAAATATAGCCATACTTGGGTTTGGGACCGTGGGCTCCGGCGTCGCGGAGGTCATGGCCGAGAACGCCCAGAGCATCGCCCACAACGCCGCCGAAGAGATCGGCGTCAAATACATCCTGGACATCCGGGACTTCCCCGGCTCCCCCTTCGCCGACAGGATGGTGAAGGATTTCTCCGTCATCGAGTCCGACCCCGACGTCTCCGTGGTGGTGGAGACCATCGGCGGGGCGCGGGTGGCCTATGAGTACACGAAGCGCGCGCTCCTGGCGGGAAAGAGCGTGGTCACCTCCAACAAGGAGCTGGTGGCGACACGGGGCCATGAGCTTCTGGAGATCGCCAGAAGAATGAACGTCAACTACCTCTTCGAGGCCAGCGTTGGCGGCGGCATCCCCATCATCCGGCCCATCACCCAGTGCCTGACGGCCAACGAGCTGGACGAGATCTACGGCATCCTCAACGGCACCACCAACTACATTCTCACCAGGATGATCACCGACGGAGCGCCCTTTGAGGAGATTTTGAAGGACGCCCAGAGGCTCGGCTACGCGGAGGCCGACCCCACAGCCGACGTTGAAGGATATGACGCGGCGCGGAAAATATGTATCCTGGCGGATCTGTGCTTCGGGAAGAGCGTGGACCCGGAGAGGATCCACATCGAGGGCATCACCGGCGTGACACTGGAGGACGTGGAGTACGCGCGGCGTCTTGGGTACAAGTTGAAGCTCTTAGGGAGGGCCTACCGACTCCCCGACGGGCACATCACCGCTTACGTGGCGCCCCATCTCATCAGCAAGACCAGCCTCCTCTCCAACGTGGACGGGGTGATGAACGGCATCGTGGTCCACGGCAACGCCCTGGGCGAGTGTATGTTCTACGGCGCGGGAGCGGGCAAGCGGCCCACCGCCAGCGCGGTGGTGGCCGACATCATCGACGCGGTGAAGCACCGCAAGGCACGGAAATACCTGGGCTGGGACGAGTCCGCGCCCGGTTATGTGGTGGACGCGGAGGACGTGAGGACCCGCTGGTACATCCGCACGGGGTCGGGGCTCTCGGCCATCGGCGGCGCTTTCGGAGACGTGCGGCTTATAAGCTACCCCGGGGAGTACCCCGGCGCGGGGCCGGAGGAGTACGCTTTCGCCACGCCCGAGATGACGGGACGGGAACTTGCCGAAAAGACGGCGGGCATGGAGATCCGCAGCCGGTTCCGCATCCTGTGAAGGGCGAATAAAATGGATTGACGGGCGGCGCGTCCGCCTGGATATATCTTTTATCATGTAATTCACCGTAATCTGATCGAAGGAGGCCGTTTATGGCACTCATTGTACAAAAATTCGGCGGAAGCTCCGTGGCGGACGTGGAGCGGGTCCGGCGTGTGGCCGGGATCATCTCCGACTGCTACCGCGCCGGAAACGACGTGATCGTGGTCCTCTCCGCCCAGGGCAAAACCACCGACGGACTTATCGCAAAGGCCCTGGAATATAACCCCAAGCCCTCCAAGCGGGAGATGGATATGCTCCTCAGCACCGGCGAGCAGCAGTCCGTGGCCCTGTGCGCCATGATGCTGAACGGCATGGGCGTCCCCGCCGTCAGCCTCACCGGCTGGCAGGTGGATTTCAAGACCAACACCAACTATTCCAACGCATCCATCAAGTCCGTGGGCAGCGAGCGCATCCGCAAGGAGCTGGACGGGCGCCGGGTGGTGCTGGTCACCGGCTTCCAGGGCATCAACAAGTACGACGACATCACCACCCTGGGGCGCGGCGGGTCCGACACCTCGGCGGTGGCCATCGCGGCGGCCATGCACGCGGACCTGTGCCAGATCTACACTGACGTGGACGGCGTCTACACAGCCGACCCCAACAAGGTCCGGGGCGCCAAGAAGCTGGACGAGATCACCTTCGACGAGATGCTGGAGCTCGCCAGCATGGGCGCCAAGGTGCTTCACAACCGCTCCGTGGAGATGGCGAAGAGATACAACGTGGATCTGGAGGTGCTCTCCAGCTTTGAAAGAGTACCCGGTACTAAAGTCAGGGAGGTAAAGAAATTGGAACAGGTAGAAGTAAGCGGCGTGGCAAAGGATGTGAACGTAGCCCGTTTCACCCTGGTGGACATCCGGGACGAACCCGGCATCGCCTTTAAGATCTTCCGCATCCTCGCCAACGAGAAGATCAACGTGGACATCATCATCCAGTCCCTGGGCCGTGAGAACACCCAGGACGTGACCTTCACCGTCAACCGCGCCGACGCCGAGGCCGCCCGGGAGGCTCTGGAGAACAGCTCCGACTCCCTGGGGTACAAGAAGCTGGACGTGGACACACACGTTGCCAAGATCAGCATCGTGGGCGCGGGTATGCTCATGACCAGCGGCGTGGCCGTCAAGATGTTCGACGCGCTTGCGAAAAAGAAGATCAACATCAAGATGATCTCCACCAGCGAGATCAAGGTCTCCGTTCTGGTGGACGAGGACGACGCCGACAAGGCCGTGCAGGCGGTCCACGACAAGTTCTTCGGGGACTGAGGAAAACATATTAATTTACAGGGGAGGGCTTTGGGCCCTCCCCTGTTCGTATGTCTGTGGTTAATACTAAGGAACCTCTGAACAAATCGCCGCACCGATCTTGACGACATATTTTCCGCCATATTTCGTCAAAAAATTTTGAAATACACAAAGTATTCCTGCAATTTTTTGCCTTCATCTGGCGAAAAATCTGCTCGTCAATCTCGGCACTTCGATTTATTCAGAGGTTCCCTAATATTCAATCAAAGCAAGACATTCGCGACGGTCTTTTTCGGGTCATGCTTCGTCACGCGGCTTGGAAATACATACAGTATTCCCGGCGCCGCCTTCCTCGTCTGACACGAAAAATCCTCATCGCTCGGTGTCTTATTTTAATTGAATATTAGTATTACTGTTTTCCGTTGAATTTGAAGCCCGGGAACTCATCGGGGGCGACGGTCTCAACCTGTTCCCCGTCCACGGTGAAGGTGCCCTCCGGGACGCCATTGTCCTCCCCCACGGTGAAGGCGGAGTAGAGGACCGCCTGGCGGCGGTGGTCGAAATCGCCGGAGAGCTGGATCTCCGACGGGGCGCCGGTTTGGGTGAGCGCGTCGGCGAGGGTGCGGTGGTAGTAGTTCATCTGGCAGGAGTAGATAGACCGCAGGGTGTCGGCGCGGGAGAGGGTGTAGAGGATATAGCCCTCGGTGTCCTCAGCCGTCAGAGGGACGAAGACGTTCCCACGAATCACGGCCTCGCTCCGGGGGCCGAAGAGGCCGCCCAGGGTGCGGGTCTCCGCCGTCAGGTCCGCGAAGGGGACCGTGTACGTCTGTCCGCGTTGCCGGTAGACCAGGCGTCCGGAGGGTTCCCCGGTCCGGGTCAGGCCCTCGGACTGGGTGAGGTAAAGCGCGTCGCCCCACTTAGGGCCGCCCTCCAGCCAGCGGAAGTATTGCAGGATGAACACCCGGCCGTCGGGAAGCTCCCCGGTGAGGTCGCACGCCTCCAGGCCGGTGACGGCGTTCATGCCGGCGCCATCCTGCCAGGAGATCTGGATGTTCCCGGCGCTGTCTATCAGGGCCGCGTCCTCCGGCGTCAGGATCCGGGCGATTTGGGCGGGCGCCGCCTCCGTCAGGGCCGCCTCGTCCGGCGGGGTGAAGATCTCCGCCTCCGGCACCGAGAGAGACAGGCCGAGCGCCGCGCCGCAGAGGGTCGCGGCGAGGAGTCCCGCCAGGGCAACCGCGGCGAAGGCTCCGTCCGAGAGACGCACCGGCGCGTTGCGCAGGGCGTACCCGGTGTCGCCCAGGGCGGCGTGCAGGCGGCTGACGGCAATGAGCACGGCGATATATCCCGCCAGCAGAAGGATCCCGAAAAATCCCAAACTTCCCCAGTCCATCAATGCCCCCACAGCCAGGAGCAGGCTGAAGGCCAGGAGCAGGTTCACGGGCCACAGCCTCCCGGGCGTGCCGGTCCGGGCGAACACCCGCCCCATCCCAACGCGGAAGGCCGCCAGCTGGGCCGCCTGCAAAAGGAGCGAAGGCACAGTCAGTTCATCAACGGAGAAAAACGGCGAAGTCCGCAGGGCTCGGACGGCGAACATCAGCGCAAGCCGCAGGAGCGACAGGACCCAGGCCGCCCGGAAGCCGCCGTTCTCCCGCCGCAGAGCCCGGAATCCCAGGACCGTCAGAACCGCCCCCACCGGCGGCAGGAGCCGGTCCAGGTAGAGAAAGTTGAAGATGACGGTGGTCAGGAGGATGCCCCAGGCGATGAAGCGGACGGGCCGCCGCCAGGTGTCGATCCGCTCCACGTCCCCGCCGTCGGGGTCGGGCAGGTCGGCCAGAAGCTCTTCAAACCGGTCATCCATCCTCATCACCTCCCAGCAGTTCCCGGAGCCGCCGCTTCGCCCGGTAGAGCCGCCCCTCCACCGCCCGCGCCGTCAGGCCCAGCTCCGCCGCGATTTGGGCGGTGGGCTGGCGGTACCAGTATTTTCTATAGATGAGACGCCGGTCGGAGGCGGGCAGTTCCTCCAGCGCCCGGCGCAGGGATTCCTCCCGTTCCCGGCGCAGAAGCTCCTCCTCCGGGGTGGTCCCGGAGGCCAGGGATTCGTCGAGCTGCGTCTCCTCTCCCCTCTTCCGCCGGGCCATGGAGACGGCGGCGTTCCGGGCCACGGCGGTGATCCAGGGCTTCAGGGGCCGCGACGGGTCCAGGGCGGAGGCGGAGGACAGGAGCCTTAAGTACACGTCGCTGACGCACTCCTCCGCGTCCCGGGCGTCGGGAAGGATGGCGTCCACCACGTAGCGGATGAGCGCCCCGTACCGCCGCCGCAGCTCCGGCAGCGCGTCCCCGCCGCCGCGCCGCAGGAGCTCCGAAAGCTCTTCCAACCTCCTCACCGCCTTTCTTTATCGTCTTTCTACTCTATAATACGCAAGGAATCTGAAAAACCCACAAAAAAACGGGCGCCGCCGCCCGAAAAAAGCGAGGAGACCGAACCGGGACGGATCCCGGCCCGGTCTCCCCGTCATGCGCTGTATTCGCGGGCCTCACAGGCGCCCCGCCGCCTTCAGGTACTCCATGATGATGGCCACCGCCCCGTCGGGGCCCACCTTCGTGACATTGACGGACAAATCGTGGCCCTGGGCCTGGCCCCAGTTCTCACCGGTGAAGTTCTTGTAGTAGTTCTGGCGGCTGCGGTCCAGCTTCCTCAGCTGCTGCTCCGCGCCCCGGTCGTCCAGGTTGTACTCCGCCTTGCACTGCTCCAGTCTGTCCCGGAGCTCCGCGAACAGGAACACCTTGACGCAGTCCGGGTCGTCCCGCAGAAGGTAGTCCGAGCACCGGCCGATGATCACGGCGCTGCCCTTTTTGGCGATCTCCTGGATCACGTTGGCCTGGGCCGAAAAGGCGGTGTAGCTCATGGGCATATCGTAGGTGTGGTGGAAGCCGTGGACGTTGTAGGAGTTGTAGGAGCTGGCGGCCAGGTTGAAGAGGAAGGAGCCCGTTATGTTCTCCTCCAGCTTCCCGATGTAGTCCGGGGAGAGGCCGCTCTTCTCCGAGGCCAGGTCGATGATCTTTCTGTCAAACATCGGGATCCCCAAATCGGCGGCAAGCTTTCCGCCGATGACCGTGCCATGGGCCCCGTAAGCACGGCTGATGGCAATGATGGTTTTTTTCATGGCCGATCCTCCTTGTGCGAATTTCCTAAAAAGAACGGGACAGGAGCTCCGTTCTTTATTTAAATATACCACATCCTCCCGGATTTTGCAATAATTTACCTTGATAATATTCATTTTATTTTTTGAGAACATCCGCACGCCAATTTTCCCTTGCGCCGCAAGGTTTTTCAGTCTTCAGGAAATTCCCGTCACTCCCTGTATACACCGTTTGACACCAAATTGACGCCAAATCCGAAAATCCGCCGGTTGTGACACCGTACCGACGCACGCTCCGATTTAAGCGCATACGCGATGAGGCGCTTGAAAATGTTTTCTTTCATGACGGATTTCCCTTTTCTGATGACATTTCAATAACTTTCAAGTATAACAATCATAAAAGAGGTGACCGCCGTTGTATGCAATACATTTTTACTCCGACAGAAGCGGGAACGAGCCCGTTCCGGACTATCTGCGCGAGCTTTCGGAGCGGTCCGACAAGGACAGCCGCATCAAGCTCAACAAGATCCGCGACTATGTAAAAGCCCTGGCCCGGTACGGCACACAGGTGGGCGAGCCGTATGTAAAGCACCTGGACGGCCAGATCTGGAAACTCTGCCCCATCCGGGACAGAATTCTCTTCGTTGCCTGGCACGAGGGAGGCTCCGTCCTCCTCCACACGTTTGTAAAGAAGACTCAGAAAACTCCCGCGAGGGAGATCTCCAAGGCAAAGCGCGAGCTTGCCGACATGGTTGAAAGGGGTGTTACCTTTGAAACCGAATGAAAAACCCGTCAGCCCCATCGGCCACAGTTGGGAGGAGGTGGAGCATGAACTCTATACCCCCGAAGAGATCGCCGCCAGCGATCTGCGCGTCGCCATCATCGGCGAACTCATCAAGGCCCGTCAGGAGCGCGGCATCAGCCAGAAGAAGCTTGAAGAGCTCAGCGGCGTGAAGCAGCCCATCATCGCCCGCATGGAACGCGGCAGCACCAGCCCCCAGATCGACACGGTCCTGACGGTCCTGGCCCCCCTGGGCAAGACCCTTGCCGTCGTCCCCCTGGACCGTTGACCCCCTCCCCCGCAGCATGGTTTTTGCGTCCGCCCAATTTTTGTGACATTTTGGAGATTTGTTGAGATTGGGCCGAAAAAACTTATTTAGGGCTCATACTAATATCCAATCAAAGCAAGACATTTGCGGCGGTCTTTTTTGCGCCATACTTCGTCAGCCTGCTTGGAAATACGACAGTATTCCCTGCGCAGTCTTCCTCGTCTGGCGCTAAAAATCCTCGCCGCTCGGTATCTTCCTTTAATTGAATATCAGTATGAGATTGTGGAGAACTTCCTCGTGCATCGCCATCAGTTCCGATCAAGCCTCACCGGCCTCCCCTTCTCCGTCTTCTTGCACTTCTCGGCATACGGACAGCCTGAGCGGTCCACACATTCTTACCGCGATCCCGGATCTGATAGATCTGCTTGACATCGAGGGCGGCATGGGGACGGGGGACGGTATGGGGACGGTCAAGACAACCGTGACAAGCCCGAAAACGGGAGAAGTCACCGAGGAGTGCCCCTGTGGACAGTGAGGCGCTAAGGCGGGTTGCGTTTATGGAAGAGTACCTGCTGTCGCCGTGAGGCCGCGGCGTCGGGGGCTTGACGGGAATTGGTGGGATTGCTATAATTTGAAGAAGGGGTGATTTTTATGAAAACCGAATTACTGAGTGAAGAAAATCTTTGCGTGCCCTGTGGGTGCCGGTGCCGGCACTGTCTCCTGGGGTTTGACGGCGGGGTTCCGGGGGCGGGGTACGCGCGGGGGAAGGATCTGGCGCGGCGGCTGAAGGGGGAATCGCCGGTGAGGTTCACCTACTACATCGGCTTCTGCATGGACACGCCGGAGCTTTTGGACTACATCGCTTTCTGCCGGGAGATGGGCTTCCCCGGCGGGAGTTTTCTCCAGATGAACGGCTTCGCCAAAAGGCCCTACCCGGAGCTGGAGCGGCTGATGGGCGATGTCCGGGACGCCGGGGTGGAGCTCATTGACCTGACCTTCTACGGGTTGCCGGAATACCACGACCGATTCGCCGGACGGGCCGGGGATTTTGCGCTTCTGACGGATATGCTGCGGGCCGCGGGCGCCGTCCGCCTGCCGGTACACATCAGCGGTCCCCTCACCGAGGAGAACGCCGGGCAGGCGGAGGGGCTGCTGGACCTGCTCGCGGGGTATGACACCGAGAACATCCGTTTCTATCTGCCCCACGCCAAGGGGCGGGGGTGGTTCCTGGAGCCCGCGCGGCTCAGGAAGAGCACCCTGGACCTGCTCCCCCACGCTGTCCGGGACCGTATGCCGCGTGTCGCCACCCAAACGGAGGCCGACTGGCTGCGGCGGAGGGACTTCCCGGAGCCGGAGTCGCGGTACCTGACGCTTTCCGTGACGGCGGAGAACATCGGAAAATACGAAAAGATGCCCGCCGCCGATATTCTTGCGGAGCTGGAATCGCTGGACGACGCCTTCTGGTCCGCCGTGCCGTCCGCTGCGGAGCTTGCGCGGCTCTACGGCGATGCGGACAGCGACAGGCTCTTCCGGTACCGGGACCTGGTTCTTCTGTGGACGAAGAGGTACGTGCGGGACAACAAGCTCACCCTCCACGACATGACCGACGAGCGGGGGCACTTCTCTGTGAGGGAGTGATCCCTTTCCGTGGGATCAGAGCTTCCTTCTGAGCCTCTCGATCTCCCGCCGCACCGCGTCCACGGTTTCGCCGTCGGTGGTGTCCCAGTCGGAGCCCATGGCCTCGATTTCCCGCTCCAGGGCCTCGATGGCGGCTGGGATGTTGCCCATGCGCTCACAGGTCTGGGCGATGGCCTCAAAGGGGTCGGTGAAGGCCCTGGGGTGGGTCTGACGGCGCTGGGCCTCCCGGTAGCACTCCAGGGCCCGGTCATACTCCCCGTCGAAGACCAGGTTGTCGCCCAGGCTTGTCCAAGCCATCCAGTCGTCCGGGAAATCCAGGACCATCCGCTCCCTTATCTCGCGGGCCCGCGCCCTGTCGCCCCGAGCCAGGGCGATCCTGGCCCGGTAGTCCGGCACCCGGAAGGTGTCATTGATCTGAGCGAGCTTCTCGCACCAGACCTCCGCCTCGTCGAAACGGCGGTCCGCTATCAGGGCGTCCATGATCCACAGGTAGGCCCGCCAGACGGTGGGGTTGCGGGTGATGAAGTCCTCGTACCAGCCGATGTACTCCCAGTGGGTGTCGGAGTACCAGTCGGGGCTGAGGATCCCCACCGCCTCCGCCAGCTCCCCGTGGGCGTCCCGGCTGTCGGGCGTCCGGGCAAGGGCCTCCTTGGCGTAAGCTTCCGCCCGGCGGTGATGGGCACGGGCCTGAAAATTCTCCATCCAGGCAAGCAGCGTCCAGGGCTCGCCGTTTTTCGGCTCCCGGCGGGTCATATCCCGCAGAAACTCCGCCTCCCGCTCAAGGATCGGGTCCTCGATGTCCCGCTTGTCCCAGAGCATATTGCGGATCCGCTCCATCCGCGTCCCGTCCGTCAGGGCAAAGAGCTGGTCGATGGTCACCCCGAAGTAGGCGGAGATCTCCGGCAGCAGGCCGATGTCCGGCGCCGTGGCGCCCGTCTCCCACTTGCTGACGGTCTGGGGCAGGACCCCCAGGGCCTCCGCCACCGTCTCCTGGGTGACGCCCCGCCGTGCGCGGAGCGCTTTGATCTGATTTCCGATTTCCATGGATCGTATAACCTCCAAAACAAAAACTCGTCCGGACTGGGGTCATCATACCACATCCGGACGAGTTTTATCAAGGGCGCGAAAGGCTTGCGCGCTCGCCTGTCAGGCGGGCTTACCAATCCGGGACCTGCCAGTCGCCTCCCCAGGCGTAGCGGACGCCCTGGGCTTCGGGGACGTCCTCGTCCCACTGGTGCTCGGTGCCGCGCAGGATGTCGCTGGTCACGTTGAAATAGGTCACCGCGTACAAGCGGAGGTATGTCTCGTTGGGTTCCACCACGGCGCCGTCGGCGTTTGTGAACACTGGGTCGTTCCAGGTCACGTCCACCGCGTACCAGTCGCCCTCCAGCTGCACCAGGTTCCATGCGTGGTCCTCCCGCTCGCGGTGGGCAAAGCCGTGGACGGTCTGGCAGGGGATGTCCAGAATGTCCATGAACAGCTGGAAGGTGCTGGTGTACCCCAGGCAGATGCCCACCCCGTGGGCCAGGACGCCGTAGGGGTTGTCGTTGTCCGGATCCGGGATCCCCGTGGGGTGGGAGCTGAGCTCCGCCGGGTCGTAGCGGGTGTTCCTGACCAGGTACACGTTCACCTGCCATTCCTTCTGCACGTCGGTCATGTCATCTGTGACGATCTCCTCCAGAATCTCCCGGCACCGCTTGTACACGTAGAGTTCCTTGGGGTTCAGCGATGTCAGGTCCCCGGTCTCAAAGGCGGCGGTGACGGCCTCCTGGTCAAAGGGGTCGTACTGTAGAATGCTGTCCGGGGCGTCGATGACAGACGGATCCGCCATCAGGAAGATGGGGTCGTCGGCCCAGCTCTCGCCGCTCCCGGCGGAGGTCTCCCGCCCGCCCGGAGCGCCGGATGTGCCGGTCTCTTCCTGCCCGCCGTCCGGCGTATCCGTATCGTCCATTTTTTCTGGAGCGTCCGGGATATCCGTTCCGTCCTCATCGCCGGAGGTGTCCGGCGCGTCCCCGTCCGGCTCCGGCATGGGCCGGACGTAGTCGTAGAGGTTCAAATCAGAGGCGGCCTCCGGGCCGAAGCAGCCGTCCCAGGCCGTCCGGGCGCTGTCCGGGTCCCGGCATATGACCAGCGCCGCCGTGTCTCCCTCCGTCAGGACCAGGCCCGCCGCCGCCAGCTTCGACTCCTCCGGCGCGTAGCCGAAGAAGGCGCCCTCCCGCTCGGCCCGGTATGCCTCCAGAGATTCGGCGCAGGACGCGGCGGTGTCGGCGGAGTCCACGCGGAAAACGGCGATCTCACAGGCGGTGACGCCGAAGGGGTAGCAGATCACGCCGTCCGCACAGCTCTCGGCGCTGTCCCCCAGGTAGATCATGGAGTAGGGCCGGAACTCCGGGTCGCCAAAGGTCACGGCGTAGAGCTCCGGCAGCTCCGTTTGGGATGCCGCAAGCTCTGCGGCGATTTGGGCGGCGGTCAGAGGCGTCCCGGTGTCGGGGGTGTCTGCCCCACCGGGGGCGTCTCCCCCACCGGGGGTGTCTCCCCCACCGGGGGTGTCTTCGCCGCCGCACCCGGTGAGGACGCTCAGAAGCAGGGCGGCGGTGAGTATAAGTGTCAGGAATCTTTTCATTTTTTCGCCTCATTCCTCTACGGGTACCGGTTTCAGGCTCTCTCCGGTGACCTCCAAAAGGGCCGTGCCCGCCGTCAGGTCGGTGACGCGGCTGTTGAATCGTTCAAAATCCCCCGGCGGCACGGTCAGGGACAGGTCCACGTCGGCGCCGAACTCCGTGGCCTCGATCCGGGCGCCGAGCCGGGGCAGTTCCGCCCGGAGGCGCTCATACTGGGGGTAGGAGCAGATCAGCGTCAACTCCAAAAGGGGCGTCATCCTGGCCTTTCCCGCCGCCTCCAGCGCCAGGGAAGCGGATTTGGAGTAGGCCCGCACCAGCCCGCCCGCGCCCAGGAGGATGCCGCCGAAATAGCGCGTCACCACGCAGCAGAAGTCCTGGACCCCGGCCTTGCGGAACACGTCCAGCACCGGCATCCCGGAGGTGCCGGAGGGCTCCCCGTCGTCGGAGTACCGCATGTTGCCCGACTCCCGGATGGAGTAGGCGTACACGTTGTGGCTGGCGTCCCAGTGGCGCTCCCGGGTCTCCCGCAGGCGGGCCAGCGCCTCGGCCTCCGACTCCGCGTGCCACACCCGGCCGATGAACCGGGACCTCTTTTCAATGTACTCGATCT
This sequence comes from uncultured Oscillospiraceae bacterium, assembly GCA_947624585.1. Lineage (GTDB taxonomy): Bacteria > Bacillota > Clostridia > Oscillospirales > Oscillospiraceae > RUG626. The sequence goes on from CANQKZ010000015.1 coordinate 27,498, forward strand.
CGCCGTAGGCGGCGGGGATGATGTAGTCCGCCATATCTCCCTCCGCTCACCGGGGCGTGCGGCCGTCCGGCCGCTCCGCGTAGTCCCGCACCTGGCCCCACAGCTCCGGCTTGACGGTCACGTCCGCCCGGATGCCGGTGTCCCCGTAGTCCAAGCCGTGGACCTCCGCCTCCCGGTGCAGAAGGTCCAACAGTCCCCCGGCGGAGTAGGGCAGCAGGAGCGTCACCCGCTTCTTGCCCCGAGAGAGGATCTGGCCGATCATTTCCAGAAGCCTGTCCGTCCCCTCGCCCGTTTTCGCGGAGATGGCGACCGTGTTCTCCCCCCGGGGGATCCCGGCGGGGTCCGGGCACAGGTCCGCCTTGTTGTACGCCTCGATACAGGGGGTGGCGGAGGCGCCCAGCTCCGCGATGAGACGCCGCACAACGTCGATCTGGGTCTCCCGCTCCGGGGAGGAGGAGTCAATGACGTGGATGAGCACGTCCGCGAAGCTCAGCTCCTCCAAGGTGGCCTTGAAGGCCTCCACCAGGTGGTGGGGCAGCTTGCGGATGAATCCCACGGTGTCGGACACAAGCACGTCCGTGCCGGGGGAGAGCGTCAGCTTCCGGGTGGTGGTATCCAGGGTGTCAAAGAGCCGGTCGCGTGCCTCGATCCCCGCGCCGGTCAGGCAGTTTAAGAGCGTGGACTTCCCGGCGTTGGTGTACCCCACCAGGGCGATCACCGGCACGCCGTTCTTCTCCCTCTGCCGCCGCTGGGTGCCCCGAACGCGGCGCACGGATTCCAGCTCATCTTCTAATTTCTGTATCTTCCGCCGGATGTGCCGCCGGTCCGTCTCCAGCTGGGTCTCGCCGGGGCCTCGGGTGCCGATGGGGCTCTTGCCGCCGGAGGCCGTCTGGCGCACCAGGTGGGTCCACATTCCGGTGAGGCGCGGGAGAAGGTAGTTGTACTGGGCCAGCTCCACCTGGAGCCGCCCCTCGCTGGTCTGGGCCCGGGAGGCAAAGATGTCCAGGATGAGCTGGGACCTGTCCAGTACATGGACGCCCAGATCCTCCTCCAGCGCCCGGAGCTGGGAGGGGGACAGCTCGTTGTCAAAGACGGCCAGCGTGCAGTCGTTGGCCTCCAGAAGGTCTTTGACCTCCCGGACCTTGCCTTCGCCGATAAAGCTGCGCGGGTCCGGTGCGCGCTTGTTTTGCAGGACCTTCCCGCAGGATACGCCCCCGGCGGTCTCCAGGAGCGCCTCCAGCTCGTCCAGCGTCACGTCCGTGGACCGCTCCCGCTCCTCCATACTGTCAGCGGCCAGCCCCACAAGGACGGCCCTCTCTTTCTCGTTTCGTTCCAACGCGGTCTTCCCTTCAAATCTTGATCCGTGTAGTGTATTATAGCACAGAATTGGGGGATTGTATATAAGAAAAATGTAAACCCGCGGTTAAGCGCCGGGATCGGCGGAAAATAAATTGACAAAATTCGACCCATACCTTATAATTGGGGCATGGGCCTTGCATTATGCAAGTGTGCCGCTTTCGCGGCATGGAGATCGACGTTCCAGCTTACGGAACGGTTAAAAGGACGGTGCCTGATTTCCGCGAGAGCGGGAAGGAGGCGTGCATCAGCTCCCGCGGGAAATACTCCCGAAAGGAGGCTGGTACATATCACTTGGACCACTGTGCTGAGTCTGGTGGGCTTCATCGGCTCCCTGGCCAGTATCATCTCTCTTGTGTTGTATTTTTACGACAGAAGAAAAAAGTGAGCCGTCTGCCAAATCAGACGGCTCACTGTGGATTTGGGCCTGCGAACCCGATCCACTAAATTAGAGCTATTAACTGTGGCACCGTTCCGGTCTCCACCCTTACAGTATAACTTCTTCTCTCAAATTTGTCAATACCGTATTTTCCTCCGCAGTCCCAGGGACGGCGGAGATTATTGTTTCACGCTTCCTCCACGTCCTCCGCCTTCGCCACCTGCATCATGACGGCGCACTCCATGCGTTTGCGGAAAAGCTCGCAGCCGTACTCGTAGACGCCGCGAATGGAGCCGGAGGCGTGGTAGGCGTTGGCGGCGCAGCCGCCGGAGCAGTAGAGGCGGGCCCAGCAGCCATCGCACTCATGGCGGGCGTAGACGTTGCACTGCTTGAACTCGTCCCGCAGGGCCGTGTTGGTGACGCCGTCCCAGATGTTGCCCATCAGATACCGCTCGTCGCCCACGAACTGGTGGCAGGGGTACAGGTCGCCCCAGGGGGTCACGGCCATGTACTCGGTGCCGGAGCCGCAGCCGGAGATGCGCTTGTAGATGCACGGCCCGTGCCGGAGGTCGATCATGTAGTGGTAGAAGGTGATGGGCCGCCCCTCCTTTTCGCGTTTCAGCATCTCGCGAGCCAGGATCTCGTATTGCTCGAAGAGCACCGGCAGGTCCTCCTTTGTCAGGGCGCAGGAGTCGTCGGGGGCGCAGACCACCGGCTCCATGGAAAGCTCCGTGAAGCCCAGGTCCGCCAGGGCGAAGAGGTCCTTCGTGAAGTCGGTGTTGTAGTGGGTGTAGGTGCCCCGGACGTAGTAGCTCCGGTCCCCTCGGGCCTTGGCAAATTTCTGGAATTTGGGGACGATCTTCTCCCAGCTCCCCTTCCCCGCCAGGTCCACCCGGAAGCGGTCGTGGGTCTCCCGCCGTCCGTCGATGGACATGACCACGTTGTGCATCTCCCGGTTGGAAAATTCGATCACGTCGTCGTCCACCAGAACGCCGTTGGTGGTCAGGGTAAAGCGGAATTTCTTGTGGGCGGGCCCTTCGATGCTTCTGGCGTAGGCCACCAGGTCCTTCACCACCTGCCAGTTCATCAGCGGCTCGCCGCCGAAGAAGTCCACCTCCAGGTTGGTGCGCCCGCCGGAGTTCTCCACCAGGAAATCCAGGGCCCGCTTGCCCACCTCAAAGCTCATCAGCGCCCGCTCCCCGCGGTACTTGCCCTGGGAGGCGAAGCAGTAGGAGCAGTTCAGGTTGCAGGTGTGGGCCACGTGGAGGCACAGGGCCTTCACCTCATTGGAGCGCTTCTTGAAGTCGAAGGCCATTCCGGCGTAGGTGTCCTCGGAGAAGAGCTTCCCCGCGTCCTTCAGCGATTCGATGTCCGCGAGGCACTCCCGCAGATCCTCCTCCGTCACGTCGGGCCGGTCGCCGTATTTTTCCAGCATCGCCGCCACGATCTCGTCGCCGGAGTGTGTCCCGAACATGGCGATCATGTCGTAGGCCACCTCGTCCACCGCGTGGACGGAGCCGGAATTTACGTCCAGGACGATGTTGTATCCGTTCAATTTGTACTGATGTATCATGATCTCACCTTAAAAAATGCCGCCTGCGGTCATCCGCAAGCGGCAGCGTTTTTTACCGATCGCTTATTTCTTCTCGCAAAGCTGGTTGGCGACGCCGCAGGAGGTCTTGCAGGCGGACTGGCAGGAGGTCTGGCACTCGCCGCAGCCGCCGGTCTTGACGCTGGCCTTGAGATCGCGGGTCTCAACAGTCTTGATCCTCTTCATTTGGGTAGCTCCCCCTTTCCCGAAAACTTACCTGTCTATATTACACCATTTTTCCCGGAAGGTCAACACAAAAAATCAAATCCGGACCGTGTTTATGTGTAAAATGGAGATCCCGGGCCGTTTTCACCGTCTCCAGGACGCCCGGGTCCACCTCCTCCCCGGGCACGAGGCACGGCACGCCGGGCGGGTAGGCCCATGCGTACTCCCCGGAGACGCGGCCCAGGGCCTTCTCCAGCGGCACAAGCTCCCCGGTCAGGGACATGGCCTCCCGGAGCGTCAGGACCTGCCGGGGCAGGGGCGCGGGGGCGCGGTTCTCCGATTTACGCGGCCCCATCTGCCGGTCGAGCTCCCGAAGGGCCTCCAGCAGGCGGCCCAGGGATTTCTCCGTGTCGCCCATACCGGTCATGCACAGGGTGAGGCCGCCCCGGGCGTACTCCGGTTCGATGCGGAATCTGTCTCTCAGCGCGTCCCCCAGGCCGCCCCCGGAGGCGAACAGCAGCTTGGAGGGGTCAAGGCGAAAGGTCCCAGCCCCGCCCCGCCACAGGCGGATGTTCTTCAGGGCAGCGGCCCTGTCCCGGAAGTCCGAAAGAAGCTCCGCCCACGCGCGGGATGCCTCAGGGCCGCGTTTTTTCAGATACTCCAGGCACTTCTCGATGGAGGTGGACAGGAGGTAGGAGGGGCTGGATGTCTGGAGCATCCCCACGTACCGCCGCACTTTGGCCCGGTCCGCCAGGTCCCCGCTTATGTGCAGAAGGGCCGTCTGTGTCAGGGCGGGCAGGGTCTTGTGGAGGCTCTGGACCGTAAGGTCCGCGCCGCCCCTGACGGCGCCCTCCGGGAATCCGGGCAGGCCCAGGTGGGCGCCGTGGGCCTCGTCCACCAGGAGGGGCACGCCGCGCCGGTGGCACTCCCGGGCGATGGCGGGGATGTCGCTCAGCACCCCCTCGTAGGTGGGACTGGTGACGCACACCAGACGGACCTCCGGGTACCGGTCCAGGCTCTCCGCTACCCGCGCCGGGTCCACCGACAGGGGGATCCCCAGAAGGGGGTCCGGGGCGGGGGGCAGATACCGGGTCCGCGCTCCCAGAAGCTGGGCGGCGTGGTAGACGGAGCGGTGGGAGGCGCGGCACATCAGCAGCTCCCCGCCCCCCTCCAGCACGGAGAGGACGGAGGCCAGGACCCCCAGGGTGCTCCCGCCCACCAGCGCCACGGTTTCGGAGGCGCCCCAGAGGCGGGCGGTGGACTTTTCCATCTCCAGGAACCCGTCTTCCGGGTCGTTCAGGTCATCAAAGCCCCGGATCTCCGTGATATCCCGCTCCGCCAGGCCCCGCAGCCACGGGTACGCCTCCGCGTTGCGCTTATGACCCGGCATATGCATGGGCAGCGTGTCGATGGCGGCGAGCCTGTCGTACAGCTTCATGCGCTCCGTCTCCCTTCTGAAAAAGGTAACGCGGGCGGGACAGCGCCCGCCCGCGAGGGGGTTTAAGATTTTGGAAATTATCCTCTCATCAGCCGCCCAGGGCGGTGATCTTCTTGGAGAGGCCCATCTGCCAGCCTTTTTCCACATCCTGGTAGTTGGCGACGGCGGAATCCTCCCAGTCGGCGTAGGCCTCGTTGCGCAGGTCGGCCTCGCTGAGCATGTCGCCGTACACGCCGTCCACGCCGGAGAAGTACACCACGAAGGCGCCGTAGCCGTCCACATAGACCACGTCCACATCGCCTTCGGCGCGGGACTCGTCCATGAACCAGTCGGACAGCTTGTCGGGCAGGCTGTAGCGCCCCGCGCTGGTGATGGAACTGCTGGAGGTGACGAGGTCGGAGCTGTCGGCCATCAGGTCCACAAAGGCGTCGTAACCCTTTTCGGTGAGGGCGTCGTAGTCGGCCTTGACCTCCTGGGCCTGGAGGGTGGCCTTCTCCTGAGCGGTCTCCTCGGAGCCCTCCTCGGTGTCGGCGGACTCGGTGACGAGTCCGTAATAGCCGCTGACAGCGTTGTAGCGGTTGGTGTCGCGGTCAAGGAAGTAGGCCACATAGACATAGGGCGTGGCGGCGTCCTCGCCGGTCTTGAGCACCTCCACATCTCCGGCCTTGCGGGCGGGATCGGTCATCCAGTCCTTCAGGGCGTCGGCCAGGGAGCTGCCCTGGGTGTGGCGGATGGTGGCGGCGTCCCCGTCGTAGTCCTCGTTGTCCGCGTTCAGGGAGGCGGCGTAGTCTATGAAGCTCTGTTCGTCGGTGACGGCGGCCAGATATGCCTCGGCGTCGGCCTGGGCCTTGGCGGAGGCGTCCTCAGCGGACATGGTCTCGTCCTCCTCGGTGTCCTCGTCGTCGGTGACGGCGGTGCCGGAGAAGGAGTAGAGGCGGTAGTTGAAGTAGTCGTAGTCGTCGGCGTTCTCGCTGTAGTGAGCGGCGATCTCGTCGGCGGTGAAGGTGAAGCTGTCATTCTTGTACTGGGAGAAGTTGGAGGCCAGATAGTCGCGCTCGATATTCTCACGGAACACCTTCTCATTGGAGCCCTTGCCGTAATAGACGGCCAGATACGCATCCAGATCCTTGTAGCCGCCGGCGACGACGGACTCGGTGAGGGAGGCGATGCTGCTGTCGATCTCGTCCAGGTCCTCCTGGGTGAGCTCATAGCCCTCCGCTTTGGCGGCGGCGCACAGGGCGGCCGAGTTCTTCATGCGCTCGATGGCGGCGTCCTCAAAATAATCGGCCCAGGTGGTATCAGAGTCGCCGCCGAAGTATGCCTGGTCCCGGAAGGGGCTCTGGGTGCTGGGCAGGAACATACTCATGACGTCCTGAGAACTGCCGTAGGAGGAGGTCACGCTGTTGTAGTAGCTGTTATAGGTGCTGTAGTAGTTGTAATTGAAATCGGCGACGGTGTATTTCTGGTCGCCGATCTTCAGGGCGGTGGTGCCGTTGTAGAAGAGGTTGGAGTCAAAGAGGATCACAAAGACCAGGACCAGGACCACGCAGGCCACCACGATGCCCACGGTGACGTTGTACTTCCTGCGCTCCTTTGCCGCCTTTTCCTCCTCGGCCTTCCTGGCGGAGACATATTCGCTCATGTTCGATCATTCCTTTTTCATTTGATATCTTCGAGTGCAACGCTCAGTGCTGTATTATACAATAAAGCGAGCAATTTCGCAAGTGAAATAATTGTGAACGGAGGTGTTTTTTCAAAAAAGGGGCTGTGAAAAAACACGCCACCCCAGGCGTGGACATTCACAGCCCCGTATTTTTGTGGAAAAAACCACATTTTTCAGCGAAAAAGGGCATAGCTCCCCCTTACCCCC
>CANQKZ010000016.1 GCA_947624585.1 uncultured Oscillospiraceae bacterium
ACCTTGCCCTCGTTGGTGTGCTTGACCATGACTGCTTTCATATTCTTCTCCTTTTACTTCTTGTCCGTGCTCCCGAACCCGCCGTTGCGTGTCTCGGTCGCGTCGTCGTCATAAGTGATGCCGTGGGGGATGAAGATGGCCTGCATGTACGCCCCGCCCCGCTGTATGGAGAGGGGAGGGTTGCCGTCCGGTTTGTCGTAGGTGAGCTTTATGAATATATGGCCTTCGTTGTCGGACTGGGAAAAATCGGAATCGATTACGCCGATAGTATTATCCAACTGGAGGCGGTATTTGAATCCGAGGCCGCTCCTGGGGAAGCAGCCCAGCCACCAGCCGGGATTGATTTTGACGCGGATCCCCGTGGGGATGGTGACGGTGCCGCCGGGCGCCAGCGTGAACGGGAACGGGGCGTAGAAGTCGTAACCGGCGGAGCCGGACGTGGCCCTGCGGGGGAGCTTCAGATCGTCCCACGCTTTCTCGATTTCCTCGTCTGTGTATTTGAATCCGTATATCTTTTTGACATCCGCCATAAACTGCGGAAGAGTGACCTTTTCAAATCTTCCTGTACGAGTCATAGTTCCTCCTTGGATTTTTGCGGGCGGCGCGGCCTTGTATGGGTGCGCCGCCTTTTTTTTACGGTATGGACAGGTGTTGGAGCCAGTAGGGGACGAGGTCAAGGAGCACGTCGTCCGCGTCGATGAGGATCGTGGGGTAGTTCATACGGTCACCTTGCCTATACGTTTTTCCATATATAACCTCCAGCTGTTTTAGCTCGTCCTAAAATCGCATTGCTTATTGAACCTTGTGAGATTCCTGTTTGATTTGCGGCATCGAGTTGACTTGAAAAATCTTGAATGTGCTTTCCATGCTTATCGTACATGGAAATCTTGTGCTTAAATTTATCAGTCCTGCCTCCGTAATTGATATTGTACTTCCTGTCACACCACTCCAAATTATCCGCTCGATTATCACCGGGGTCCAAATTCTTGTGGTTGATTTCTGGAAAGTGATTTGGGTTTTCTACCCATTCAAGCGCCACCAATCTATGCAATGCTTTTGTTTTTAGCTTTCCGTTTTTGTCAAACAATTGTATTCTTTTGTACCCGTGGTGAGATGAAATCGGGGCCATAGGCGATCGAATGATTATCGTTTTCTCCCGCGTTTCCACGGGTACAGACTATATCTTCCGCTCTCGCGGTTCTTGCGCTTCCACCGGCAACTCATCCTCCGGTGTACTCCCGTTTCCGGGATAGTCGTTACACTTTTCAATTCTCCCGAGAGAATTGACTTAGCACGGTATCGCCTGCTATCTATTGTCCATAGACCGTAGGTTCTCTTAGTCAGCTGCTTCGTCGGATACTAATCCCTGATTAAAACATACAACCGAGCGGCGAGGATTTTTCGTGTCAGGCGAGGAAAACGGTGCAGGGAATACTTTGTGTATTGCCAAGCCGTTTGACGAAGCATGACGCGAAAAAGACCGCCGCGAATTGGATGTTTTGATTGGGGATTAGTATTAAAAATCGCGTATCGTGTTGCAACACCTGACGCGCCGTCTTATTCCGCTGATACCGTCAGCACCGCAAAAACTGCGGCACACCCCTGAGTAATGGGGTTCACAAGAAATGACCAAATCATTTAGCCGAACTGATAATCCGCGCTGTCTTCGATGATCCTCAAAAACTCGCGGGCTTCGGATTCCGCCTCTTCTCTGGGCTTAGAGGACTTGGAGCAGTAGCCCTCTAAGATGGAGGGGAGGGCGGCTTCTAGGCGGTCCTTTTGCTTTCTCACATTGTTACCGCAGAGGCTTTTTATCCTCCGCTTCTTATGATTTCTCATAAGGTCGGCATACATTTTCATCTCAGAGAGATGCCGGACACTCGTGGGCGGATTATATTTATTCACCGCCTATGCTCTACGGTGTCTCGCGGCCTTTCGTAATCCGCGAGGTTACCTCGGTATTCCCATGTAATCATCACAATACAGAATCAAATTTTTCACGTTTTCTACGGAGGAAGAGTTGACCGCAATCCGCATAGATGTAATCATAGAAAGCACGCGCCTGACTGATTCCGCCCCACCAGACGTGGTAGCAGGTCGATTTTCCAACAGTATTAAGCCTGAGTCCTATGTGTTCATGCAGATACTGTCTCAATTCTTCGCAAATATACTGAGATCCATAAAATGCGAAGCGCAAATACCCATGTCTGTCTATTGTGACTGTGCCGTTTCCGTCGAAATATCCGCGTATTGCATGGGACATCATTTCTTGACTAAGCTCCGGAAAGTGGTTTACAGTCGACTTTCTTTCAACAACTCCATATGATGCCAGATCATCTGCCATTTCCTGAGATGCAAATCTGAAATAACTATGATCGCGTTTTTGAAAGTCCCTTACATGACTTTTATCTGCTCCAAGCACATCGGCGAACATCTCGATTATGTATTTGTCTGCGCTCTTGAGTTCCAGAGAAATTGCAGGGGAACGTCCAGACTTACTTCGACATACAACGCAACCGTCGCTTATGAGCCATCCGAGGAAATATGCTTTTTCCGGGCTGTCTATTGTGTGGAAATAGTTGTGCAACTTGATTATACTTCTTCTTTTCGCAGGGCGAATATCCATATTGTTCTCTCTTACAATCTTCCTGATTGTTCCATCACAAACCCCATACGACTTGGATAGCTCAATGCTTGTGGCCCCGTCCGCATACGCCTTGCATATTGCGCGTCTTTGAATGTCGGTAAGCTTTATCTCGTTTGGAGTATGTATTCTCGGGATACCGTTCCGTTTGAGCAGACGACCGACAGAGGTGTTATCACATCCCAACATTTCCGCTATCTGTACGGTATTGCGTCCCCGGTTTACATATTGGTCGATTATAAACGCAGCATTGCTCTCTAAATTGACACGGATCATCTCTTCACCTCCTCGCTGAATAGATTTATAATTGTGGATGTTTATGTAGGGTTCACCGATTTTGTCCGGTTATGATCCGCTATATCGCTATAACGGACGGCAGAAATCTACCAATGGCACGCCTGACGTTGTCCGCCTCTGAGCCAGAGAGGCCGCAGATCTGTTGGAGGAATTTTATGGTGTCCTCTTGATAGATGAGGTAGCCCAGGTTGTCCTTCAGAAGGTCGTCGATGAGTTCGGAGGGGTTTTTGTGGGGGATGTGGGACAGGAGTTCGTTCCGGTAGGACGCGCCGGAGGGGCGGATGCAGGCGGTGACCAGGGACATATCGAAGATGTTCTTCGGCTTGAACCGCCGGAGGCACTCGAAGGCGAAGCCGCCTTCAAACTGGAAAACCCCGTTGGGGGATTTTATGATGTCCTCCCACACCGCTTGGTCGTCCCAGTCGATCTCGCACGTTTTGGGGTACGGCCTTCCCAGATACCGGCAGGTGTCGCGGATGACCTCCACCGTTTTCAAAACGAGGAAGTCGTATTTCGCGGCGCCCACCTCGTGGGCCTCGTCCATGTCCATCATGAGGCAGCTCTCGCCCTCCTTGTCAAAAACCCCGTAGTTCTCTTTTAGGGAGATGGGGCTGATGACCATGCCCGCCGGGTGGACGGACTGGGATTCCAGCGTGTCGAGAAGGCCGTCGTAGTAGTAGAAAAGCTCCGGGTACCGCTTCTTCGTACCCTCCTCGTCGTTGTCGAACTCCTCCTTGATCTTCGCCACCCTGTCGAGGCTGTAGGGGTCGTTCTTCTTGTCCTTGTTGGGGAACTTTTTCTGCCAAGCTTTCGACAGATATTTCCCCGCGATCTCAATGACCTTCCGCTTCTGGATGGTCCCGAAGGACGCCACGCGGGCTGTCTTGTCCGCGCCGAAACGCTCGATGATGTGCTGAAAAATCGCGGGGCGGTCGGATTCCACGACGTCGATGTCTATGTCTCCGATCTCGACCCTCGTCGGGTTGGCAAATCTGGAAAACACCGTGTGCCATGTCTCCGGGTTCAGGTCAATGATGTCGGCGACGTAGGCCACACGGGAACCCCCGACGGAGCCTCTGGCGGTGCCTATCGCCATGCCCTGGTCCTTGCACCAGGAGATGAGTTCGGACATGGAGAGCATGAAGCCGTCCATGTTGAGCGTCTTGAAAACCCGCATCTCCTCTTGGATGGCGCTTCGGAAGGCGGACTCCTGGGAGCGGGGGATCATGCTGGAGCGGAGCTTCTCTTCAAATTTCCGATTGACCGTCTCCTCGAAAACCCGGGAATCCTCCTCCCGGGAGCCGTAGAGGATGGGGTATTTGATGGAGGTGTCGAGCTTGAAGTCCTCCACCCGGTCCGCGAGGCGGTTCGTGTTCTCGATGGCCTCCGTCCACGCCTCCCTTGGGATGGCGTTTTGCTTTTCAAAAAGCCCGGTCAGCTCGTCGAAGGTCTTGTAGGTGAGGTCCATCAGCTCCTCGCCCTCGTAGTGCTGTCCCTTCACATCCATGAGCACGTCCCGGCACTGCGCCTTGTAAGGGGAGGAGCTGTGGGTATCCGTTCCGGCGATCAGCGGCTTTCCGAGCCTTTTGGACAGCTCGAAAAGCCGCCTGTTATACTCGATTTGCTCCGGGTGGAGGTGCGGCTGGATCTCGAAGTAGTCGTACTTCTCCGCAAGCTCCATATATCTTGGGTGGTCCGGCGGGAGTTTGTTCAAGGGGGAGGCGAGGCACGCGCTGGTGGTCAGGATGTTGTCCGACAGAGACAAAAACTCGTCGAAGGTGATCCTGTTCACGTAGTACGTGTGTTCTCTGTCGCAGGACAGGCTCACAAGGCTGTTCAGCTCCCGCACGCCCGCTTCGTTTTTGGCAAGCAATACCGTGTGGTAGTTGTCCCGGACCTTGTTCCCGTCCTCGTTCCTCAAAAACTCCGTCAGATATATCTCCACCCCGTGTATGAACTTGATCCCCATCCTGTCGCAGTACAGCTTTTTGGAGACCCAGCCCATGGGTTTGCCGTGCTCCGTGGAGGCGATGGCCCTCTGGCCGTTCTTCGCGGCCAGGTCAACGTATTCTTTGAACTTTGTACAGCTGTCCAGCAGACTGTAGTCGCTGTGACAGTGGATCATGGTGTAGTTGTCAGGCAAAGCCGTCGCCGCCTGTTCTCAACGCCATACAAGTCTCCTTTCATATAGTTTCTGAAAAACCTCCGGTCCCTTGTCCACCGGGCTGTCCTTGGCATCCAAGAGTCCCTCGCTGTCGTGTATATACTCCACGCCCGTGAACTGCCGGAGACGCCGTATGTTACGGTCCTGGCGGATGTCCACCTCCTTGTCCAGCGCGAAAACCGCCCGGACGCCCAGACCCGCCAGCAGGCTCATCTGGTTTGGATTCAGATGGGAGGTCAGAATGGCCCCTGTGTTGCGGATGCCCCACGTGTCGGCCAGCATCACGGACTTGGCGCCCTCGAAGAGGATGATCTCGCCCTTTTCCAGGATGCTTTCCCGGTTCTCCGCCAGCCCATAGATGGTCTTCAGCTCGCCCCAATGATAGAAATACGTATATTTTCGCAGTTTTCTATCCTTCCAGTCCGGGTCCAGCGTTCTGCCGCCGATGTTGACGATTTTTCCGTCGGGCGCCCGGATGGGGTACACCAGACGGTTGGAGAACCCGTCGTACCGCACCTGAAACCGCTCCAAAGCGGCCCCGGATATGCCCTCGGACTCCCAGACCGCCAGCTTTTCCGGCCGTTTTTCGTAGAGTTCCATCACGTTGTCCCCCAGCACGGCGGATTTTTCGGTGGGAGCCGCTTTTTTGGGCTTTCGGAACCGTTTTGCCACCTCGCAGGAGGCCAAAACCCGGCGCGGGGCCGTTCTCCCCTCGCTTCCGGCGTATTCCCGGAGCTTTTCCACCGCCTCGGCGGGTCCGCAGCCGAAATAGTAGCGGACGAAGGTGAACACGTTGCCTCCGATGCCGGAGGCGAAGTCATAAAAGCTGTTTGTCTCCCGCCTCACGGAGAAGGAGGGCGTGTTTTCCTCCTTGAGCGGCGACAGCGCCCAATATTCCCCGTTCTTTTCGGAAAACTCCGTGAATTGGGAGATGTATTCCAGAATATCTATGGATTCAATGAGCTCTTCAAGCTCGGTGCTGTTTTCCAAGGCGCCTCCTCTCCGTTTTGGATGGCAGATCCGGAATCGGTTTCCGGAATTGTCGGAAAATATTCCCTCCGGGCCGCCTTTTAAAAGGGGGTGTCCGGTATGTGCTGCTTGGCTTGTTCGTATAAGATGTGATTTCCGTCAAACCGCAGGTCGATGTACTCGCCCTCCGCCATCTGCATACCGTTTCGGTTGTACACCACGCGGAGCTTCTTGTTGCCGCACTCAATGCCGTCTGCCTCGATTTCCTCCGGTGTCTTATCGGTTATCATGGCGATGGTGGAGGCGTTGCGGGCTATCTTGGCGCTGTCGGCGAGCCTGCCGGTGGCGGTGGCCTGGGCCGCGCCTATTCCCGCGATGTTCATGTCTCCGCAAACTTCGTTTTTGATCTGATTGACGAACTTACCCAGCTCCTGATATGTGGCAAAAGCGTCCTGTTCACCGGTCGATTTGAAATAATCCACAATGAGGACGTCGATGCCCTGGGTGTGGTAGACCTTTTTGACGGCGGTATAGATGCTTTGCGGGTCAAAGAGGGGGATGTATAGGTGGGTAAACTTTTTTGTTTTTATCCAGTCGATTGCGTCTTGGATTTTCCTCTCGTCCTCCGGCGGGCAGGTCCCGGAAACCAGGGCCTTATACTCAACGCCGGACAGGTGAGCCAAAATGCGTGCCGTGAAAAGACGGGTATTGAGCTCGCTGTCAAGATATAAAACCGCCTGGTCGCGTTTGAGCAGATCTACGGCGCAGTTCAGGAGCATCATACTCTTGCCCTGCTTCTGTTCCGCTCCGAAGATGAAAAGCTCGCCGCGCTCGATGGTGGCGTAGTCGTTGAGGGCCGGGAACTTGAAGGGGATACCGGCGCAGCCGTCCGCCTGGCGGCTCTTGATCATGGCGTAGCACTCGTCCACCACGTCCTTGTAGGCGGGGATGTCCATGACGCTGGAATAGCTGACCATCACGTCGTCCAGGAGCTTGCTGACGCGCATCTCCACGTCGTCTCTGGAGGCGTCCATGCACACGGACTCGCACTCCTTTAGCTTCTGGCACAGGTCCCGGCGCATGGCGGCGTCCAGCACGTTGGAAACCAGCAGCTTGTACTCCTCCGGCGTGTGGCGGCAGATGGTGTCGCTGACCTCCATCAGCGTGTAGAGCTGGTCGGCGGTCAGAGATTCGGAGATCCGGCGGGTCGCGGGCAGCTTTTCCAGCGCCTCCATGATGTTGTACGGGTCCACGGTCTTGACGCCGTTTCTGGCAAGCTCGCATATGGCGGCGTAGATGCACCGGTTGTCGCTGTTGAAGAAATGGTTGGGAAGAAGGTTTTCCGAATAGAAGGAAAACTCCGGGTGTTTGATGAGGGTGGCTATGACGCCCGCCTCGCTCTCGACCCTGGCAAAGGTTTCATCGGCTCTGATATGTCTCACCTCGATTCATCGGAACAAATCAAAATACTCGCAGCTATTGTTGTATTCGCATAGATAGCCGCACTTGAACCACTCAAGGCTTGGGGAGAAGTCCCGCTCCCTTTCGATGGCTTCGACCTCGTTCCGGATTTGAAAAACCGCCGCGTCCGTCAGCTCCTTTCGGTACGGCTCCCGGATGAGCACGCCGCTTCGGAAGCAGTTGAAGCACAGCTCCGCCGGGTACTCGCCGTATGTCTGCCGGACGGCCTCGGCGTACAGCGCCAGCTGCATCATGTACTCGTCCAGCTCCAGGTCGGACCTTGTGGGCTTGCGCCGCCCGCTTCTGGGCTTTAAGGTTCTGGATTTGTGGTCAACGATCACAAGGCCGTCTTTGCTCTCCCCGATGTAGTCCAGAAAACCGCGCATGGGGAGGCCGCCCGCCGTGAAGGAGACCTCCTTTTCCGTGTCGATTTTTGTAAACGGCAGGGGAGCGAAGGGGGAGAAGGCGGCGAGGCCGTCCTTGAAGTACCTGGAGAAAACCTTCTGGTTGGGCGGGCGGCCCCGGACCTCCTGTCGGAAGCGGGTCGTGTAGGCGCTCCGCAGATCCTTCGCGGGGATTGCGCCCTTGTAATATGCGTCCATCAGCCCGTGGACAAAGGACCCGTAGGACGAGAAAAAATTTTCCGTCCCGGGCCGCTCCTTTATATACCGCAAAAACCACCGGTAGGGGCAGTCGCGGAAGGAGCGGACACGCGACCAGCTCCATGTCATGTCCCGTATAAACGGGGCGTAATCAGGTTCGGGCAAAGGGCAGCCTCACTCAGAAGGGGAGGTCTCTGTCCGTGTCGTCGTAGTCTCCGCCGTCATCCTCCGCGGGCTTACGTGTTCTGGCCTGCGCCCTGGGAGCGGACCGTCCGGCGCTGTCCGCGTCCTCGAAGGAGAAGAGCTTGAAGTTTGTGTAGGACACCTTGCTGTCCCTGTCGTATTTTGTGGACACGTCCACGTCTCCGAGCTTGATACGGTCGCCCTCGCGCAGCTTGGACGCCCTGGCGGCGGCCGCCGTGCCGACGGCCAGGACGAAGCCGGAGAAGTCGTCCTCGAACTCGTCGGTCTCCTTATTCTTACGGCTGACGGAGATCCTCAGCTTTGTGCATGTGTTGCTGATGGGGGTCACGCCCCAGACCTTCGCGAATGCCCCTGTATGAAATCCCATTTTCATTCACTCCTTTATGTCGAAATTTGTTCGGAAATCCTCCAATAACCTGGCTGCAACGTCGGGTTTTGTGATGGAAAAGTAGTTGCCTCCTTTGACATATCCGGAGATGAACTTCTTGACGTCGGCGCTCTTCCCGGAATGCGCGGCGATGTAGGCCCGGACCGTCTTGTCCAGGTCCGCGACGATGGCCTCCGCGACCTCCTTGTCCTCGGCCTCCTCCACCTCCTTCTGCTTTGCCCGGAAGTTGTCCGGGTCCTCGTCGGTGGTGGCGATGTTGAAGTATTTCAGTAAGAAATACCGGCTGGAGTAGGTGAGGCCGGAGCCGAATGCCTGGGATGCCTCGGCCTGCTGGCCCACCAGCGTCCATGGGACCACGATCCGTTCCTCCGGGTTTTCGTTGTTGACCCATGTCCAGCTCATGTCCGCCGTCACCACCACGTCGTTGGTGGTCTTGGAGATGGGGACGCCCTTGGCGCTGACCTTGGTCTCCGTGTAGGAATAGGGCGTGACCGTGGTGGTGCCGGGCTGGATGTTGGGGATCAGGGAGAGGCCCAGCTTGTCCATGTCGCCGGTGATCTTGGACAAAATCTCGTCCTCGGTCACGTATTTGTACCCGTAGCCCTGCTTGTTTTTCTGCAAAACCACCACCTTTTTCCGAAGACTTGCCAGCTTCTGGTAGAGGTTCATGCCGGTTCCCTTGTCCGCCATCAGACCGCCTCCTCGCCCGGCTCTTCCATGCAGAAGAGTGTCTTCAGGTTGGAGACGATTTTCCTGTTTCTGTCGGCGGAGCGGTTCAGCTTTTCGCTCACCTTCGTTAGGCGCGAGATGTACTCCGCGATCTCCTCCTGTTCGCGCTGGATGTCGCCGTCCACCAGCTCCAGGTAGTCGATGGAGTTTCGCGCCATGGAGGTGGCGAAATCCGACTCGCCCTGGAGTTCGGTGAAGCGGGCCTCCTTGGACTGGATGGCGTCGGGCTGCGGGAGCTTTTTTCTGTGAAACATTGGATCCTTCCTTTCAGATAATTTGGAATGTATATAAAAAACCACGGGTGTTGACCGTGGCTTATTTATCCGGCGGTTGACCTCGCTTCGGCCTTCTTCTTCTCCCGGTACGTAAGGTAGCGGCGGGTGTAGTCGTAGCTTGGGCCGAAGAGGTTGTGGGCGGCGGTGTAGAGCTTGTGTTCGAACTTGCGGATGGTTTCAAGCTCGTTGAGGATGTTCTTGTTGAAGGGGCACCCCACGCACCCGGTCCGGACAAGGCCGTATTCGGTGTAGCACCGGCTGTGTGTGACGCCGTAGCGGGCGCAGTATTCCTCCTTGTCGGAGTCGCGGAACCACCAGATGGGGCGGAATTGGTCGATACCTTTGCCGGTGCTAAAGCAATTTGTATATTTTGCCGCTCTGATACCGCCCTCCGCTCTGCGGATGCCCATACACTTCACGTCATAGCCGCCCGCCTTTTCAATATGTTTGCTCATATCCTTCTTTGCATACTTGCAGCATTTTGCCGAAACTTTGAAATCCGGAGGGTTTGAGACCATAAACTCTTTCATATCCGTGACGTGTCCGACGGTGTGCTTTGTCGTTTCCAGAGGCGTCCCTTTTCTGTCGGTGACGCACCACCACGCCGCGTAAGACTTTGGAAATTTTTGAACAAGCTCTGAAAACGGCCTGTCTTGAAAAGAAAACCCTTGAGCTGAAGGGCTTCTAAAAACTGTGAAAATTCCTTACTCCAAAACGGAATACCAAATTCTTTCACTGCCGCCGGGATTGGCTTTTCGGGCTTCTCCCGCAGGATCTTGATGCCGTACTTTTCTTCAAGCTCGTCCAGATGCTCCAGTGTGGCGCGGTACTCAAGGCCGGTGTTGAAGAAGACGAAGTCCGTCTTCTCTCTGCCGCCGCACCGCAGGAGCATATCGAGCATCACATCACTGTCTGCCCCCCCCCGACACGGAGCAGAGGATCTTTTTGTGTGTGGAAACCACGTCCGCGCATTTCTCCAGGGACGACTGGATGACGAAGTTCTCCGGCGCCTCAGAGAGGATGGCGTTGATGTCTGGTTCCATCAGGTCACCTCCGTAGAATTTTTTTCGATACAAAAATAAAAAACCCGCAGGGTTGGATCCCTGCGGGTGTGGCTGCGTATATTGATTTTGATTTTAACGGCGCCTTTTCATGCTCTGTTGGAGCTGCTTCCGGCGCTCTTTTTCCTCCATCTCTTTGCGGACCTGCTCTCTGACGTTCTCATAATAGCGCCGCTCCCGTTCCTCCTTCTCCTTTTGCCGTCTCTCGATCTCGGCCTTCGACGGCCTACGGGCCAGGCCCCTGAGTGTCTCGTGAAGCCACACCAGGAACCAGACGCCGAGTATTATGAATACCATCATAAGGTGCATAGTTTCACCTCCCTTCCCCTTCAGCACGCGGCGGCGCGGATGTACTCCATGGCGTTGTCTATGAGCTCCAGCGCGTCGTTGAGGCCGTCCACCGCCTGTTCCATCTTTTCGTACCGGTCGGAGTACTGGAGATTCTCTGGGACGTTGTCCATGCAGTCCGTCTCGGCGTCGCAGACCGTGTCCACGATGACGGAGGCGGATTTGAGGTGGTCGATGGCTTCGCGGAGCTTTTGTCTTCTGGTTCTGTCCATAGAAACCTCCTCTCACTTCAACGGTTTTGTAAGACCGTCAAAAGACAGTGCCAATTCGATCCTGTTATTGAGCAAAGGGGACATTTCAACATTGTCTGCCATCGCTATAGCCTTTGACAGGAGCTTTGTGTCTGAGAACTCAAGCGAATCGCTTTTGAAGGATATATACCCCATGGACTGGAACGGCTCATGGGGTTTATACTCGACCTCCACCTCGTCG
Organism: uncultured Oscillospiraceae bacterium; assembly: GCA_947624585.1. GTDB lineage: Bacteria > Bacillota > Clostridia > Oscillospirales > Oscillospiraceae > RUG626. Next base: position 11,575 of record CANQKZ010000016.1, read on the forward strand.
CCGTAATCAGCCACGAGCTTTTTGAGAATGGCGTAGCAAAGCTCCATCTGTTGGAGCTTCGTAGGACAGATAATCGCCGGGTGGGCTTCGTAAGCGGCTATCATTTCTTCGAGCGCCTTTATTGTTTCGTCGCCATTTTCGTCGAAGAAATCATTTTTATCGTTTGTCGGACGGGCGTTCATGGGATGCTCCTTTCATTCATTCAATGGGTTTGGTGAGGCCGTAAAACGTCAGAGACAGCTCGGACCTGTTGTCGGCCATGGCGGTGATCTCCACGTTGTCCGCCAGCGCCACGGCTCTGGAGAAAAGCTTCGTGTCGGTAAAATCCAGCACGTCGCACTTTAGGGATATGTACCCCGTGGAGTGGAGCGGTTCGTGGGGCTTGAACTCAAATTCCACCTCGCCGCTGTAATCCTTTGTGAGCCTTTTCAGAATGGCGTAGCAAAGATCCATCTGTTGCAGCTTTGTGGGACATATGATCGCTGTCTTTGATTCGTAGTCGTCTATCAGTTTCCCGAGGGCCTGTATCATTGCGTCGGTTTCCTCGTCGAAAACCTCGTCGTGGTCTGTCATGGGATCGCTCCTTTGTGTAATTTGGTTTGCCGGTTGGTATTTTATCACAAAACCGCGGCGGTTTCAAGGGCTTGTGATGGGAGGCGGCAGGTTATTTGGACGGTGCCTCGGGCGTCGGGGCCGATGATGCGGCGGAGGGAGTTGGCGATCATGTCTGTGTCTATCTTTCCGTCGAATGTGACGGAGAAATCCACCATGGTCATGTGCTTGTCGGGCGGGGCTGGGCTTTCGGGCGCGGGCTCCGGCGCGGCGGGGAGGGTCGGCGCCTCCGGCTCCTCGCCGAGGAACCTAAGCCATTGGCTGTGCTGGGCCTTGTTCATGCGGCGTCCGGCGCGGAATCTGGACTCAAGGCCGGTACCCGCGATTTGGGACTTGAAAACCCGCACGTCTACGCCGAACATGTCTGCCAGATTTTTGGCGGCGGCGTTGTATTCGTTCGTCAGCCTTGTGATATACTCGCGCTGGGTGGGCTTGGAGAGTTGGAGAAACTCATTCCAAAGCATTGGCTTACTTAGATTTACAGACACTACTTTACCGTTCCTTTCCTTCCACTGTTTCTCGGTCATGTGGTCCGTGGACAGGGAGCACAGGCGGCTTTTGGAACCGCGCTTTCTGTGCTGTGCCTGCCGCGCCAGACGCTTTTTGATCATGCAGTCGTATTCAAAATCATTCATCCGCGTCACCGTCTGTAATATATTTGTCATGTAACTCCGGGGGTGTTCTGGCCTTTCCACGGCGGATGAGCTTATCGGGCGCGGCCTCGTATAGGGTGTACCAGTCCCTTGCCGGTTTGCTTGTGATGAGATAACGGAGAGCGCCTGTTTTGTCGAAAACCTGCTCCCACACGGTCTCGCCCTTCGGAGCTGTCATATCTTCACACACCTTTCTGTGTTCAGCAAAAATACAAAATCTCACGCGGCCTCAAAACCGTTGCGGCGCAAGGGGTTTGGGGGTGTCATTTTTTCCAACAGCTCCAAAACCGGAGCTGTCCCGCTCCGCCTCGCGCCCCTCCGCTATGCTTACAAGGCGCCTTTTGAGCGCCTTCCTCAGGAACAGCAGGTTCTCCGCGCCCTTCTCGATGGGGACAGAACCGATGGTGACGGTCCAACGCCACCAGAAGAAGTCGCGCAGCGCACGAAAAACCCCCACGCGCCGGTTGTGCCATCTGGAATACCGGTGGCAGGTGAGGCCGTACTCACGCCCGGATGCGGCGGTGTAGCGAAGCTTCATCTCTCCGCCCCCTTGTAGAGAAGCGCCAGGAAATCGGACTCGGAGACGGAGGGGAAGTCCTCGCTGTCATCATCCGCGATATAGTCCAGCATCTCCGGGTACCAGAACCAGCCGTCTTCGTATTCCTTTATATCTTCCTCCATGCGTGCGGCGCCGTACAGAAACCCTCTCACGGTCATGACCGTTCCAAGCCACTTGTCCATGAAGCCGGTCGGCTCCTGCCTCCCGCCCGGATCGGTCCACTTGTCCACGATTTTCACCCTCATGCCGGGGGCCAGGTCTTCGATGTTTACCATTTTTAACACTCCTTTACATTATTAATTGGGGCCACGCAGAGCGGGTTCCGCAGCAACTCCGACGTCAGTGTTCATTAAATACAACCTGTTCTCCGCTCTTCAGGGACCAGCAGCCGCCGTCGGTGACGGCGCACTCGGTGCAGTTGCCGCCGCACTCCAGGGCGCCCGGGGAGGCGGTGGTTGTACCGTCGCGGTAGCGGACGTGGGCCTCCGGGAAGGAGAGCGGGTTGACCATGGGGAGGCCCTTCCAGCCGCTGAAGATGATGTGCAGGTTCTCCGGGACCGTGCAGGCGCCGGAGATCACCGCTGTGTTCACAAGCTCGTACTTCTTGGTGAAGCACAGGATCTGGCAGTGCGGGTTCCTCGCCGCCACCTCCGTCATGTGTTGGAAGTAGGGCAGGTCCGGGATGTCGCCGGACACATGGAATCTGAAAAACCGCGTCATCATGACGGCTCCCTCCACCTCGCGCCAATAGGCCGCCGGGTCCGTCCTCAGCACCTCCAGGTTGTTCCTGTAGGCGTTGGCCACCGATGGACGGATGCGTTCCAGCTTGCGGGCGTAGCACTTCTCCTGACAGGCGCACTTCCGGCATGTCAGGACGGAGGGAAGAGAAACGCTGGGGATGGCTCCGAGCTTGGAGTTCCCTTTGGATATATTGACAGATGAGATAGGCGCCGCCTCCTTATATATTAAATGTAGAAATGAAAAACCCGCAGGATTTGACCTGCGGGTTGGATGAATGTTCTTTACTTTGTGATTTCAAATTTTTCCACGTTCCAGCCGTACACCGTGGCCGGGACCAGGTATACGCCCGGGTCGAAACCCAGGTGGATCTCGTCCGGCTCCTCCCATGTGTAGTCGGACTGCCAGATGTCGAAGGGGTATTCGAGCTTGATCTTCGACGCCTCGTGGCGCATCCTGGCCCGGGCCTTGTCGAGGCCGCTTTCGGAGTATACGCCCAGGACCTCGGCGCCCTCGTTGTCCGGCGTGTCCCACTGGGTGCGCAGGACGTAGACGTATTTCGGTTCAGTCATGGCTGACCTCCCTGTATCAGATTGTAAAACTCCCGGTCACCGGGGATGTTGGACTCGTCGAAGCCGCCGTCGTCGATCCGGTCCAGGGTCTTGGGGTCCCACGCCCACTTTTCCTTGTCCTCTATGAACTCAACCCAGCGATAGTAAATGTTCTCGACCGTCATGGTTTTCCCGAGCCACTTGTCCATTGAAGGGACATGACTTATATGGTATGGGCCGGGCTCCCAGTTGTCCACGATTTTGACCCGCATACCGGGGGTAAGATCTTTTAACGGAATCATGCGCTCACCCCCGTTCCGACTGAGATTCTGTGTCTGTTTCGGAGAGCGGAGCGAAGTGCTTTGCGGATATGTAGAGCCACCGGCCGCTGTCGTATACGAGAAACTGTGGGTAGCCGACAATGTCATCCCGCACGTTGTACACGGTCACGGGCCTGCCTGCCGGGCTGAAGAAGAGATCGAACATGCTATGCCTCCTGTTCTATACTTTTATTTATTTTGTTTATTTCCTCCGCCAGCATCCGGCGGTAGAGGTCGTGGGAACCCATGTGGCCGTACCGCTCCTCCTCGATGTCCACCCAGGACTTCTCGGTGAGGCGGATCATGCCCCGGTCCTTCACGTTGTCGTGCCACGCCGTGGAGACCACGTATGGGTAGTATGGCACGCAGTCGGCGAGGGTTTTGAGGGGGAGCGGGGTGTCGGAGCCGCCCACGTAGACGTCGCACCGGAGGACGTGGTCGAGGCCGTGGATGGCGATGGTGTCGCAGAAGTCGCACTTGCCGGAGAATTTGCTCATGTGTCGGCTCCCTCCAGCCTCCAGATCTCCACCTCGCGGACCTTGCCCTCCAGCTCGTCTTTGATGATTTGCAGGACGGTGTTCCAGTCGCCGCCTCCGAATCCGCAGCCGAATTTGTATGGGACACGGACGGTGGCACCGGGAAACATTTCGGCCACGGTCGAGAAAGCGCGGCGGAGGGCTTTGTAGTCCGTGTACCGCTTGTCGCGGCCGTACCGGTTCTGGCCGAAGATGTTGACCACGGTGTACCCGGCCTGCTTCTGGAGCGGGATGCACTGGATGTCTCCCAGCATGGCGGAGGGCTTGTTGCCGAAGAGCGCGTTGGCGGCGCACTTTCTGGAATAAAGCTCAAAAACCGCCGGGAAACGCTCGCGGATCTGTTTGGCAAGGCCGGAGCCCATGACGCCTTGGCAGTTGACCTGGTGGCAGACCAGCGTCACCGGATCGTCGGGCGGGGCGGGGGTGAGGATGTCGCCGGGGATCTCTTTCATGTGCGGGTGCCTCTCTTTCTTTATTGGAATAGCTCTGGCAGGGAGACGGCCGCCTCGTCCTGGGTATTCAGGCGTTCATTCTTCATAAAATCTGCCTCTCTGATCCAGTCCGTGTTCAACTTCAAAAGCCAACAGCCGTGTGACTGCGGCATCAAGGATATCTCTGGTATACTGGTTATTTGTCTTCGACACCGTATTTGCATACCGTATCACACAGTCATTTAAATTATCGTATATTCTCTTTTCTTCTGGAGTTAGCCAAAGGTGCTTTGCCTCGCAGGACAGAACCGCGTCTTTGCTTTCGGACTCAAAACCGCAGGTTTCGCATATGTAGATCGTTTTTGTTTTCATTCTATTTAAATCCGTTGAATTACGCGTCACACTTTCGTGTGTACCCTCTTCGGGGCAGGCTGCGACCGCACACGGGGCAGAAGTTCAAAGGGGCATTGTGTTCGTACCCATCGCCAATGCGTGTGTACTTCACGGGTTCAACAATGAATACTTCGCTCAACTCCAGAGATAGTATGCTTTTCCCCTCGTTTTCGCAGAGCCAGCAGACGTGTTTATCCGGGGCGGAGGGTCCTGATTTGTCCTCTTGTTCCGAGCGAAAACGAATGGCGGAAATTGCCGCGTCCAGAGCTTCTACTTCTGTGCCATAAACTGGGTCAAGGCCACACCACGTTTTGATATGCTCAAGTACTTCGACAGTTTTCTCGGTTGTCATTTTCTGCCTCCTTGCTTGATGCCTGAAACCTTATCGTCTTATGCGAGGCAAACATTTTATCTTATGACTGCGGCGCGGGCCTTTTGGGCGTTTACTTCATTGACGATTTTGAAGATGTCCACATCGGCCTTATCGCACATGGAGACGGCAACTGCGACGGCTGTGGGGACCTCTTCGTCGGTGAGACGGGCCAGGAGAGATTTCCTGCCGTGAGGGGCGTTGCGGTTTGCAAGGTTGGTGTGGGTCTTGTATTGGAACTCACGGTAAAAATCGGTGTAGGCGTAGGCGTAATTTCCACCGTATTTGCGGGCGGCAAGGGAGCGGATGAGGCGGGTGAGGATGGCGCGGCTGTCCCAGGAGTCCGTCTCCTTCATGAGGGCGGTTTTCTCCACGGAGAGGGCTTCGTTCTCGCCGGAGAGCTTTTCATTTTCTCCGCTGAGACGGGTGTTCTCACTCCGAAGCGCGGCGTTCTTTTCCTGCTCGGCCTTGAGGGCCTGGGCAAGGCGCATGATGAAGTCGGGGTTGAGGATGGCTTTCTCGATGACCTTCGGGGACATATACGCGCCGTACATACGGATGGTGGGGAGGACTTCGGAGGTTATCCAACGCTTGAACTCCTGGGCAGAGGGGAGCTTGCTGGAGAGGATGAGGGAGTAGAGGCCGGATTCGTTGATTACAATCATTTTTTGAGGTCCTCCAAGGGTATAACGATTCGTTACCCCCTTGTCATCATCCATAACATGGTCATGTATTGCTTTGCTACTGTTCATATATCCAAGGGCATCTGTAATATCTTTTCCGACAAACCACGGTTCACTTCCCTTGAGCACCACGCGGACGGTGCCGAACTTCTGGCTGACGAACTCTTTCAGCATATCCGCAACAGGGTTTTCCGTGAACAGGTCATCGGGGGCTGCGGCTCCGGCGGTTTCATCACCCTCGGTCTTGGCGGCGGTGTCTGCGGCGGTTGTCTCAGGTGCTGCGTGGATCTTCGCTGTCGCGGTGGTATCGGGTCCCGCCGCCGTTTCGGTCTGGTGAGACTCGGCGGGCTGGGCGGCCGCCATTTCCGTTTCCTGCTTCTCAAGGGCGTCGATGACGGGGCGAAGCTTTCTGTGCATGGGGTTCTGGCGGTCGGAGAAATATGTATCGATTTTCCTGAGATTTTCGATGTCGGCGTAGCGGGTTTTCAGATTGCCTCTGCCTGTGAATAACTCCACATTGGCCCTGGTTGTCCTGACGGAAGGCTGGAAGACGGCTGAGGGCTTGTTAAAAGCCTCTCTCGCGATGTCGGGCAGGCTGTAATAATACTTTCCGTCCTTTGCTTTTACAGAAATATTCATTGGTTTACTCCTTTTTGTTGTGTTTATTTTATGGGCAGTTATTTTGCCTCATATTCTGGGAAGTTGTAGGGGTGATAAAATCACACTTTCGTTTTTACATTTTGAAAACTTATTTCTATTATATGAGATAAACAAGTTTATACATCGAAATACCGGATGCTCTTAGGTCTGGCGCGGGCGACGGTCAGGTGGGAGACTGTCTTTTTCACGTATGGCTGGCCGTCCTCGTCGTCGTAGGGGTCGAAGCGTATATCCTCGCCGTTGACGGTCATGCAGGCGGCAGCGGGGTTGAAAACCGCATCTTTGGCGCAGAAGCTCACCTCGGCCACGCAGTCGTTGGATTTGTTGACCACGTTGAAGAACGGACTGGATTCGGGGTCGAAGAGGTCGATCTCTACGGAGCGGTTGAATACGGACGTTCCGTCCGTGAAGTACACGGTGACGCGGTAATACTCGCTTTCTGTGTGTACGATGTTCAGATCTTGGATGGCGTGCTCGAAATCGGCGCCGTGGTTCAACTCGAAGGCGATGGCCCGCAGGCAGTCGTAGTTGAGGTCTACGCGCCTTGAGAAGGATATGACGCTGTCGATCTCGCCGTAAAATGCCGGCGCCAGGTGGTCTGTCATGTACTCGCGGATCTCCTCCGGCGTGGGGTAACCGAACCGGAAGTGGTAGTGGAACCGGCCCGGGCGGTTGACCAGGTACTCGTTGAGGCCGTAGAGCTGGTTGCAGGTGACAACGAAGAGCTTCTTTCCGCTGGAGACGCCGTCGAACAGGGAGAGGAGCTGTGTCTGCGGGTCGCTGCCGTTGTCCTTGACGGCGGCGAAGGTCTTGTCGAACTCGTCGAACAGGATCACACACTCCTGGTCGATGGATTCAATGTAGGACGCGATGCCGGGGATGAACTGGTCCACGATGACGACGGGGAGTCCGCGCTGGACAGCCTTTTCGCACAGGAGCCTTGCGAACATGGATTTTCCGATGCCCTTATCGCCGCTCAGGATCACGCCCAGGCTTCTTGGGAACTCCCCGAAGGAGCGCAGGACCTTGTCGGTCTTCTCCTCCAGGATGCCGTAGACCTTCTCGGAAATCGTGAGGTCCGGGCGCTCCCGCAGGTGGAAGCCGCTCTGCTTGTTGAAGTACACGGTGTAGGTCTTGGCAGGGAGACGGTCGAAGGTCTGCATGGAGTCGTCGCAGAGATCGTAAGTGGAGCCTATCTTGATGGTTTTCATATCCGCGCCCCCTCCGCAAACAGGTTGTCCGCCAGACGGAAGGCCGTGCCGTCGTCGGGGACGAACTTCCGGACGGTTGTCCGGAGCTTCTCCCGGACGGCTGGCTCGTCCAGTTCCGGCGTGAACCGGAGGTAGTTGTGCAGGACGCAGGTGTACCGCTCGGAGTCGGTACACCTTGAGTTGTTTGCGCAAAAATCACACTTGAGCATTGAATACCGCCTTTCTTTGGGATTTCTTTACTGTTGTCTCCAATCTTTGTAAAGTTCGAGGCCCCGCCGTGTCAGCTCCTCTTGCACCTGGGCGTGGAACCTGTGCCACAGCGGCTCGTCTATCGCGGGGTCGCCGTAGCCGCCGAGATGCTTCTGGTCGGTGATGTCCTGGTCGAAAACCGCCAGCGTTCTGTCGCTGAGGTGGGGGAGGAGCGGGGTGATGAAGTCGATGACGAGGCCCGGCATGTAGGTGCGGCGTCCGATGGCGTACCGGACGGCGCAGTTGAGGACGGCGCCGAAGTCGCTGTCATCGAGTCGGATCGCGGGTGTGGCTGTGTTGTCCATATGCGCCTCCTTATCCGAAGAGCAGGGCGGCGAAGTCGGAGTCGGATGGGGACTCGAAAACCGTGTCACCGAGGAACTCAAGGGCTTCCGGGTGTACCCACCAGCCTCGGCCGTTTTCGCACGATCCGCCCAGGTCGTGACCGCCGGGGAAGTCTTCGTCAAATTCCACGCCGACGTTTCCGCAGATGATGTCTTGGACGCGGATCGTGCCGGTCATGTGGAGTACCCTTCCGGAGTCCAGGACCCTTTTCACGACCTGGACCCGGTCGCCTTCGTTAAATGTGTTTTCCATTCACAGATTCTCCTTTCATAGTGTCATAGCGGCGGCGTTTTCCTCCGCACGGAAAACGGCTCCGCGAAGAGGAAAGCGCCGTGGCCCGCGCGGGGAGTTTGAAAACCCGCGCGGGCTTTTTGCTTATGCGGCGCGTTTGTGTTTGCGTGGACGGCCGCGTTTCCGTTCGGCGCGGAGGCGGGTCACAAGCTCCCTGGGGTCCAGTGTCGTCAGCGTCTTGAACCAACCCGAGTAGAAGAAGGTCTCGATGGATTCCAGCATACGCTCATTTTTTGCCTTCAGCGCGGCCCGGTAGTCGTCCACGGCGGTCGCCACGATGGCGTTTGCCAGGTCCTGGAACGGGTCGGAGGGATTCTGGTGGATCTCCTGCACGCCGTCGGAGGGCTTCAAAACCACCGTGGGGTTCCTCCTCTGACGTTTGGCTTTGGCGCAGTCGGGGCAGGAGACGGTTCTGCCGGAGACCAGATCGTTTCTGGAGACGGTCAGCTCCCTCCCGCATTTACACCGGCACAGCCAACGGACCTTGGATTCCCCTGTGGAGAGGCGTACATCCTCCGCCGGGGCTGTGACCGTCAGGCGGCCGAATCTTTGACCTTGCAGATCGAGACGTTTTCTTGCCATTCGGGCGGCTCCTTTCATACTTTTAAACTGAAAAACCCGCAGTAATTCAGGGGTCGATGGTCAGGATGGGCGTGGTATCTCCCGTGACCGTGGGGAGCTGGCCGTTCCACTGCTCATACTTGATCTTTTCAATGAACTCGGGGGTGAGGGAGGCGGCGATTTCCTTGTTGGCTTTGGCCTCCGCCTCCGCCTTGATGCGGATTACTTCGGCTTCGGATTCCGCCTTAATACGCGCGGCCTCTGCTTCTGAATTGGCAATGGCGATTTTGGCCTCCGCCTCTATCTTCGCGGCCTCCTGCTGTTTCTGGGCGGCGATCAGGGCCACCTCCTTGTCGCGTTCGGCCTCGATCTTGGCGGTCTCGGCGGCGATGACCGTCTCCGCCTACTTGTACTGGGCGTCGATTTTCTGCTGGATGGCGTTCCTCGTCGTATCGTCGGGGTTGATGTCAATGAGGGTGGCGTTCTCAATGATAATGCCGTACTGCGAAAACTTGTCGGCCAGGTACCTGGAAAGCTCCGTATTGAGATCTACCCTCTTTTCCGCCAGCATCTCCTCAACGGGGTACCGGGCGGTGACCTCCTTCGTCCAGCTGATGATGTTGGGCTTGATGAAGGACTTCAAAATCTCCTTGCCCGACTGGCCTTTGAACCGTGTGAAGGTCTGGGAAACCTTGTCGATGTCGAACCGGTATGTAAAGGTCATGTCCACCTTCAGTCCCTTGCCGTCGGAGGAGGGGACCTCAAAGCTCTCGTCGTCCGGGCTGTCGCCGTTTTTCCCGGCGGTCAGGTAGCTCTGCTCGATGCCGATGGAATACTCCGTGACCTTCTTTGTGGGCGCAACCAGGTGCCAGCCCTGGTTGAGGACCTCCCCGTCCACACCGCCGTTCATGTTATAGACCACGCCGACGTAACCCGCCGGGATGCGGGTTGTGCAGGCGAGGCCCAGGATGATTGCAAAGATAATAATGACAATAGTGGCGATTCCGCCGATCAAACCTTTCTTCAAAGCTGTAAAACTCCTTTCGTTCTTTCCGTATTTATAGATGGTTCCGTTTGTCCACAGGCTCTGTGGACGGAGGGTGTTCTTTTCTCTCTTTTGGGTTGCAAAAGAGAGAAAAGAACCAAAAGAGAGAAAACAACCAGAGGGGGGATTTCGATTTTTCCCCCTCTGGACTCCCCCTTTTAAAAACGACCAGGGGTTGCGACCCCTGGACCCCGTAGGGGACCGTATCGGAGTGCGGTGCGTGGTACGGAGCGGGAGGTTGTCGATAACGGAGAGGAAACCCCGGTTAGACGAAACTCTGCCGACTACCGCACAACAACCGCCCACGGAGCGCGGCCCAAAGTAGGGCGGCAAACTTCAAAAACTGCCAGCGTAAGCGGCTAAGCGAGGTGGATGCTCCAACCTATTCGACTAAGGCCCGCGCGGATATGGTTCCTCCCAGACCCACCGACACGGGACGCGGAAGCCGGGCCGGGTTACGAAGTGGCAAGGTTGGAAACCCGCCAGCCCCCAAAAACATTTTCTCTCTTTTGAAGCTTTTCTCTCTTTTGTGTAGCTGGCTGCCGCCAGCGGAACAAAAGAGAGAAAAGCGTACCCCCGGTTTCACGGTTCCGTGAACCCAACGCTCAACGATCGTCATCGTCCTCATCCTCCGCCTCCACGGCGTCCTTTGCATTCATGAAAATCCCTTTCAAAACCCCGCCCAGATCCCGGTACCACGGAGCCAACAGGAACACAAGCGCCACCGCCCCGAGGGCAACCAAAATATAAAAAGCGATCACTGTTTTTTCTCCTCCAAAACTCTTGGAATATAGACCCTGTTCTCCATCTTCTCCTCCACCTTCCGAGTCTGTCCCAGCGTCTCGCGCAGCAGGTTCAACAGCATCTTTCCTTTCTCACTTTCGATGAAGGACGCGAGGGGCCGGAGCGTTTCCGCCATGTCCTTGTGGAGGCGGCGGCGGACGCGGGTCTGTTGGAGGGCTGTGGCGATTTTGGCCCTGTCCTTGTACTTGGGACCCTCCAGCTCCAGCTTGTGGAGATAATCCTGCGTACCGGTTGTGACTTTTTCCTCTCCAGGCAAGGCAATTGTAAATTATGGAGATACTGGCTGTAGCGAATTTATATATCATCACGGAAAGATCCATTTTGGCGGGGAGTATCCAGGTGCATTTACAGAAGGTGGACAGACAACTGTAGATTTTTCCGATGCAACCGTTACCGGCTTATATCTGAGGTTTTCATGATGAAGAAAATATCATCCGCGTTTTTAAACCTCACCAACGCCTGTAACCTGGCGTGTCAATACTGCTTTGTGGAGCAGCACCCGGATTTTATGACCTTAGAGACAGCAAAGTACGCGGCGGACTGGCTGGCCTCCAACGCTGAAAATGGAGACAAACCTTCCATCAATTTCTTTGGCGGTGAACCGCTTTTACAGTGGGACAAAATCATTGTGCCGTTGACGGAGTACATACGGGGGAAGTATGGGAGAAACTTTCAGCTTTCCATGACAAGCAACTGTATTCTTATGGATGAAGAAAAGGCGGCGTTTTGCAAGGAAAACGGAATTGGGCTTTTGTTCTCCGTGGATGGGGACAAGGCGACGCAGGACTGCAACAGGCCGTGCCGCGACGGGCGGTCGAGCTTTGACATTCTCCTTCCGAAAATGCCGATTGTCTTGGAATACTGGCCTCATGTTACATTCCGGTCTACGGTTACGCCGGAGACGTGCGGGGAGCTTTATCGCAATATGCTCTTTGCGGAAGAGCAGGGATTTAAAAATTACTTTGTGATTCCGAACTGCTTTGAGCCGTGGACTGAGGAGGACATCGAAAATCTCCGGCGGGGGATGAGGCGGTATTCGGAGCATTACATTGACTGTCTGCGCGGCGGGCATGACCCTATCTGGTTCAATGAGCTGGAAAAGCAATTCGGAAAAATCCTGATGCACAATCGGGCGGTCAGCCGCGACGAGCACAGGGTACTTGACCTGTGTAAAGCCTGCGGCAAGTGCGGGCTGGGGTCGAGCCGGTTTGCCGGAATCAACATCAACGGCGACGTGGTGGCCTGCCAGGAGTTTTTCTCGCGGGACGACAACACGTTTGTGATTGGCAACATCTACACGGGCGTGGATGACGCGGCGCGGGAGAGGCTGATTGCGGAGTATGACGGCGCCCCGGCGCAAGGGGATGACTGTGGGCATTGCCCGCTGAACAGGATCTGTGACGGCGGGTGCGTCGCCAACAACTATATGACCTCCAGGGATATGCACAGGGTACCGGATATTATGTGTGTTTGGGACAGGATACTGTTTTCAGAGGCCGTGTATATCATGGAGACGCTGGGCGCGGAGGGGAACGAGCGGTTCAAAGCGAGGTGGCGGCAGTATGGACGTTGACAAAATTATACAGATACCGGCGTTTTTGGCGGAACCGGAAGCCGATTCCTCTAATGGCGCTTGCGGGGAGTATGAGGCCGCTCCGGCGGCGGTATGTCCGTCGCAGACTTGCTCAAACATATGTCTGACAGTTACACAGAGTCCGTGTACACCGACAACACAAGGCTCATGCACGAGTGCGTGTGAACGGTTTGTGCAGTATTGCAAAGACTGCGAATCGACGGCGCAGGGCTGTACAACGACGTGTGAGAGTTCGGCGCAAGGGTGTGTCAGCGCCTGTGAAAAAAATTGTCAGACAACCTGCGAATCGTCCTGCCAGACAGGCTGTCAGGCATCGTGCCAGGACGCCTGCGAGACGAGTTCTCAGGCTCCGACCACATACGGGTCGCTGACGGTGACGGGGAGAACATCGACCAGCATCAGCGTCAGGATCACTTCAATCCCAAACGCCACGTACTATGTGATTTTCTGCCGGTTGGCGTCCGAAACAACCGCGGCGGAATATACGACAACCGGCCTCACCTACACCATCACGGGGCTTACTCCAGGCACGGACTATATGCTCAACTATGTGGGGAGGAGTCCATACGGCTTAGGCCCCGGTATGCCGTCGCCTGTAGCGGCGAGGACACTTCCGGCCATAGAACCCTGGCATTGGACAAGCTCCAACGGGAGCGCCAGCGCGGAGCAGACGGGGAACGCTTACCGGGTTTTACTGGGAGAAATACCGGTTGATTCCAATTTTTCGCATCTTGTCTGGAACGATTTGGTGGACAAAGTTGTGGAAGTGCAGAACGCGGCTGGCAAAAGCTGGACAACTACCGGCGGACTTACCGCGGCGCAGTGCAGGGTGTCCGCAGGAGATACTTTGAGCGCGAGAATTTATAATTCTGTGAAAAAGAATATTGAAGCCTTTGGGGAAACGGGAATATCCGATGTATCCAGGGACAACGAGGAGCTGACAGGGAATCACATCATACAGTTGACGGGAGTGCTCAACAGCTATATTAATTCAATGTAAGAAATGCAAGAAAGGAAAATAACATGACCACATTGGAAATCTTGAAGGCCGTGGCAGATATACACAACAGGATCATCCGGGTGACGGTGGCGGGGGACAACGCCATTCTGATCGGCGACTCCATCCGTCAGCTTCGGGTGCTGGTGGACGGGCTTCAGAGGCAGATCGAGGCGGAGGAGGCGAAGGAAAACGGAGACGACAAGACAGACGGCGGAGTGTGATCCCCAGAGGCTTCCGACTGTCAGCTTTATAGCGGGGGCCACGCAGGATCTGGTCTTTCACGCATGGTACCGGCGGAACAACAAGCCCTACGATCTTGTGGGGTGCCGGGGGCAGTTTTCCGTGGAGGACCATCTTTCCAAGGACGGGAACCCCATTCTTTCCAAGGAGATGCGCGTTGAGAGCGGCGCCGACGAGGGGGCCGAGGGCGTGGAGAACCTGCTGTTGGTGACGCTGACGCCGGAGGAGACCTTCGACTGGGAGGGCAAGTACATCTATCAGGTGTCGGTCAGAGACGCTGGCGGGAACGTGGACGTGCCCAGCCAGGGCGTGCTCTATGTGTACAAAAATATCGACGAAGGGTTTATAGGGGGATAAGACGGTATGAACAGTAATTATTGGTTGAATCTGGTGGCGGGGAACGTGTGGAAGGCGGACACGTCCACTCCGCTCCCTGAGAAATTCTATCTGGGCGTCAGTTCCAAGCACCCCAACAAGGACGGCACGGGCGTTGAGGAACCCAGCGGGGGCGGGTACGCCAGAATCGAGCTTACGGGCCTTAAAAAGGGCGTGGAGGACGGGACGGTGACCAACTCCGCGGAACTGCGACTGCCCCAGAGCCTGTCGGATTGGGGCGTCATGACGGACTGGGTGATCTTTGACGCCCAGACGGAGGGGCATTTCCTCACCGCCGACTACTTCCGAAACGAGGCGGACGAGCCCATCACAAGGACGCTGGAGAGCGGCACCACGCTGGTCATCCGCGCCGACACCGTGAAGCTCTGGTTCAAGGACGACGAGATCGTACCCGGCGGCTGAGCCGGGGTGAAGGGGGCGGCAGATGAGAAACATTGACCTGTTCTTTCCCCCGCGCCGCCGCGACATAGAGCTTTCGGTTCCGTCCAGGGTCACGGAGGGAAAGCTGTGGATACAGAATCTGCCGTTCCTTATCTACATCCGCACGCTGGCGGGCATCGCCGCAAACGGGCTTATGAGGGTCCCGGGGCTTGAGAAGCTGATCCGGGGCCGGTACGGCATACGGCAGGGCGGACGGATGGACACGCCGGGCCTTCTCAAGGAGGGGCGCGTCAGGGACGGCCTCCGCATGGGCGGACGCGGCGGCGGAGAGCTGGAGAAGACCGCCGCCGGGAAGAGCGGCATCCTTGCGGGGGCGAGGGCTTCCGCTGGGATCGACACCGCCGCCGGAAGCTTGAAAAGCGGCGTTCTTGCGGGGGAGAGGCTGTACAGCCCGGAGGCGGAAAAGTCCGGGCCTGTGCGCTCCGGAATGCTGGACGGGGTCTCGGCTCGGGGAGAGATCGAAAACACGGCGGCTGTCCGGGGTGGGGCTGTGTTGGGCGGCGCGGTGACGGCGGCGCGGGAGAGCGCGGCGGCGGGGTCATACGGCGTCCGCATGGGCGGCGGCGTATCCGGCGGGGCTGTTGTGGTGCGGCTGCGGAAGCTTGCGGAGCTGGACGACAGCACTCTCGCGGAGCTGGACGGCAGGACGCTCGGCGACTTGGACTATGTGATCGTAGAGAATTGAGGTGAGGCCGGTGGCTGATACGAAAAACTACCATCTCCATCTGACGGAGGATGGGGAGGAGACGACGAAGAATTTTATAGACTGGCGCAAGGAACTGAACGGCGCTGGCAACTCCAACATGGAGATCATCGACGCGGAGCTTGCAAAGCGCGGGCGCGTCTTTCTCGGCGCGGAGAGGCCGGAGGGACTTGCGGAGAACGACACATGGCTTGTGCCAATATGAAACAGGACTTTTATTCATCTGAAAAGAGGTGAGACAGTGATCTATATTTTGCTTGACGACAACATGGATCTGGTGACCACGCAGTATGAACCCATCTACCGGGGCGACCATCTGAATCAGAAAATCACATACCTCATCCCGAAGAAGGTGGGGGACATCGACACGGCGGGGGCGGCTGTGTATCTCAACATCATCCGCGCCGACGGGGCGCCGGACGTGGTGCTCCTGCGGAGGATGGAGGAGCCGTACAGCGAGAAATATCTGCGTTACCAGATGCCGGTGACGTGCAAGCTCTCCAAGTACCCCGGGGAGGCCGTGACGTGGCTCCAGATCCTGGCGGGACCGGCGTGCGATCCGCGCACGGCCAAGAGCGGGGAGAACATCATCCGGGTCATGGAATCCAAAGACATGGACGAGTACATCGGTGACTGGCGCTCGGACAAGGTGCTGACGGCGCTGTATCAGACGAAGAAGCACATGGAGGAGGCGCTGGAGCAGTACGCCGAGGAGGACAGGGACTATGTGTATGTGCCCCATGTGGACGACCACAAGGTCCTCACGTTCACCATCGAGGAGCAGCCTGGAGAGGTGCCGCCTCCCACGGACCTGAACCCCCGGGACGAGTGGTCCGGGATGGAGCAGGACGGCGTAACGGATTACATCTGGGAGCCTATGGCGCCCGGTGTGTAATAGATTATAGATTTGCGGAAAGGAGAGGAACTGATTGGCAGACAATGTAATCTTTAGATTCGGTACAAAGGCGGAGTTCGACAAGATCCAGAAGAAGGACCCGTTTACTCTGTACTGGATCACGGACAAAAAGGCGATTTACAAGGGCGATGAGCTTTTCGGCGTCGGCGCCGCCGCCAGCGGGGACGAGGACGGGCTTCTGTCCGCCCAGGACAAGAAGCGCCTCGACGAGCTGGTGGAGGGCGGAGTCACGGGGCTGACCCCTGTGGACGCCAGTATCGTCCTCGCCCCCGGTGTGGAGGGCGGCAGGACCATCGGCGTGAAGCTCTCCGGCAAGGAGCACAACGCGCTGAGACTGGAGGACGACGGACTCTTTGCGGAGGCGGGTACCGCCGCGAACGTCCCCGAGTATGAGCTGGAGCTGAAGGACGACGCCGGGGAGTACCTGGCGGTGTACCGTCTGAAGCGGACCGTGGACGGGGAGTCCACCTATCCCGGCGCGGAGGTCCGGATCCCCAAGGACAAGGTGATCAAAGGCGGCGAGGTCAAGACGGTCCTGATCCGGGGCGTGCCCTACGAGGGCGCCGAGGTGGGGGACCCCTACTTTGACATCGTACTCGCCAATGACGAGGAGACCCACGTCTATCTGCCCGCAAAGGGCATCATCGACCCCATCGAGGCGGGCGACGGCATCCTGCTGGAGGGCAGCAAGGTCAGCGTGGCGCCGGTCTATGAGAAGGCGAAGTATGAGGCCGTGGGACTTCTGGAGGGCGCCCGGTTTGATGTGTCGGGCCGGGAGATCCGCGTGATGTTCCCGGAGAACGCCCCCTTCAAGCAGCCCACCGGACAGGCGTCCGGACGGGACAACAACTGTTACTACGTGGGCATCCGCTTCTTCGCCCCCTCCGACGACGTGACCGGCTTCAAGGAGGGCAACGAGACGGCGGACGGCGAGATGGAGAACTTCGAGGGTCCCACCTCCGGCGTGGACAAGTACGGGCGGAAGTACGACATCTGCTGGTTCCCCGTGGCGCGGACCGAGGACAACGGCGGGAGCTGGACGTATCTGGGCGCCGGGTCCGCCCCGGGCAGGTGCGCCGGATGGTACCACACCATCGAGTGGTACGTCGGGGACAAGTGCGTGGACAGTGAGACGGTGCGGGTCAACCTGACAAACGAGTCCTGCCACAACAGCCTGATCCCCAGCCTGGGCACCAGCAACAGGCCGGAGGGCGTCATTCTCTGGGAAGAGATGAAGTGAGCATAAGGTAAATCGGCGGCCCCGCATGGCGGGGCCGTACATTATGAAAGGAGCAAAAATTATGGCTAATCCGAATGTTGTGTTTACACGGGGCAATCTTGCGAGTCTGCCGGAGGCATTTAGCGACGGTACTCTCCGGTTTGTGGTGGACGAGGGTGCCATCTATCTGGATACAGAAGATAAGCGCGTCCGCTTCGGCGATTTCCAGGAGTTTGAGAACCTGGAGACTCTGGGCGCCAACACCAACAAGAGTACCAAGGCGCTTTACTATGTGAAGGACATCAACTGCCTTGCCAAGTGGGACGGCGCCCAGTATGTCCAGATCAACCGGGACACCGGTGCTACGGAGGTCGCGGAGGACGGTTCCGGCAACGCCGTCACCTCCGTCACCTACGACAAGGCCACCCGCACGCTGACGGTGCATAAGGACGCCACCTATGTCACCTCCGGCGAGGTGGACACCGCCATCACAAACAAGGTAGGCGAGCTGGGCGATTCCGCGACCGTCAAGGACTATGTGGACAAGAAGACCGAGCATATCGCCTCCGACACCGAGATCGCCTCCATTAAGGGCCGCCTTGACAAGATCGAGGGCTCTGAGGAGGGTTCCATCCAGAAGGCCGTCAACGACGCCAAGACGGAGCTGGAGGGCGAGCTTGGGACCGCCAACGGGAAGATCACAACTCTGGAGGAGAAGATCCGGGGTCTGTCCGGCGCCATGCACTACAAGGGCGCGGCTCAGTCCGACCCCGCCGCAATGGAGGAGTTCGACGACTATACCTCCGGCGATGTGGTCACATGGAAGGAGAAGGAATACGTCTTTGACGGCGAAAAGTTCGTGGAGTTCGGTGACGTGACCGCCGAGGCACAGCGTATCAAGACCGTGGAGGACAAGCTTGTCGGCGTCAACAACACCGTGACCGCCTATGTGGGTACGCAGATCAGCGAGGCCAAGACCGCCCTTGTGGGCGAATCCGATGGCGTCACCGCCTCCACCATCCGCGAGGGCGTGGCTGAGGCAAAGCAGGACGCCGCCGCGAAGGACGCCGCTTTGAAGAAGGAGATCATCGGCACGAACGA
>CANQKZ010000017.1 GCA_947624585.1 uncultured Oscillospiraceae bacterium
AACCGTTACCGTAATTGGTACGGGCACTGGTTCCGCTACAATTACAGTTAAAATGAACGGATTTCCGCCTGGCACAACAAGGACATTTACATTCACCGTTAAAGTTTACTGAGACAAGGATACACGGGGACGGTTCTTTTGTATCATTGAGCGCAATTTAAATAACTTAATTCCGACGCCCTACCGGCGTTACAGAGGGACGGTTCTTTAGTCACGCCTCCGCTGCGCTCCGGCGCTACAAAAAAACCGTCCCTCAGTCCCGCGGGAAACCATTCAGTCATCGAAAAATATTTCACGTTCGTCCTTCTGAGCAGGTGGGACAGCGGGGACGGCTTCTTTTGTAACACCAGTGCGCACACTGGTGGAACCAAAGAACCGTCCCCGTGTCACACCGGCCCCCCGTAGACGCTTTTTTTAGGAGGCCCCCATGGACACCCCTTTCCCCCATTCGCGGCGTTACCTGGCCCTGGCCGTCGGGACGCAGATTTTGAGCCTTTTGGACTTCATCTACACCACCTTCGGCCTGCGTCTCATCCCCGGGAGCTTCGAGATGAACCCCTTTCTCGGCAACATTCTCGGCACCCCATGGGCGACGCTGGGATTGAAATTTGTCCTCATCCCCGCGTCTCTCTGGACGCTCTACCACTTCCGCCGGCGGGCGCTGGCGCGGGTGGGGCTGTGGGTCTGCTTCCTCGCCTACCTCGTCTTCGACGCCTTCGCCCTCTACATAGTTCTGACCTACTGGCGGCGGGTGCTGGCGGGATAACAGCGATGAAACGGGTGAGGGACGCCAAGCAGGGGAAGGGGAGCCTGAGGAAAAATCATGGGAGCGCATCACGGTATGCCCGTGACGCGCTCCCGTTTTTTTGCTTTGACAGACTTTCTTACAAAAGAGATTTTTTGTTTATCCCTCTTGCCTGAACGGAAACGCAAACCAGAGATACCGCGGCTATCGCGAGCAGGGTGATCGCGGCGAGGGTCGTGCGGGTCAAGGAGCCGTTGGCACTGAGGATGAGGGGCATGGCCGCCACGGGCAGGGTGATGGACAGGGGACGCAGCGCGGCGATGCCCACGTAGGCGCAGAGGACGGACGGGATCAGCATGACGGCGCTGGCGGCGATGGTGGCGACCTCCAGGCGTTTCACGCGGCTGGAGAGGAACAGCACGAGGACCGCGCCGCAGAAGAGGCTCAGCCAGCGGTAGGCGTAGAGGAGCGCCAGCCAGAGGGTGATGGAGCCGTTCAGGGGGAAGGCCGCCAGCATGGAGAGATTCTTCGCCGGGGCAGGGAAGGAGGGAATGGTAAAGGCCGTCAGCAGGGTGTAGACCTCCATGCCGTAGACGGCGGCCCAGACAAGGGTGGTCATGGCGGCCGCCAACAGGAGCTTGCGGAGGATCAGCGCGCCACGGCCACGGGCGGTGGATCTCAGGAGGTACGTCATGCCGGACTGCCGCTCGTAGGCCATGCTCCCGGCGAGAAGCAGGGTCAGGGCCAGGACCGCCACGAGGGCGGCTTTCTGCTGGTTTGCCTCGGCGCGGCTGCCGTAGACGCTTTCGAAGGGAGTCTCGTCGATCAGCCACGGGGCGAAGCCCTCCGCCGCGCCCTTGTCCCGCAGCTCCTGGGCGCGGGTGCGAACCTTGGAGAGGCCCTCGCTCTTCGTCCGCGCCGCGGACGCCTCGCGGGCGTACTTGTCCAGCTCCGGGTACTCGATGAGGCCGGCGTCAAAGGCGGCCTGGGCGTCCTCGTGAGCGGCGATGGCGTTGTCCAATTGCGTCTGCTCCGCGTCTATGCGGGCGAAGGTGCCGTCGGTGACGGGACCGGCAAACTGGGTGGTGTACTGCCGCGCGGCCTGTTCCGCGGAGGACATGACGGGGATGCTCACCGTGTAGGACAGGCCGAGGACCACATAGACCAGCAGGGCGGCGATGACCATGCCCTTTTGAATCCACAGCGTTTTGTGAAGCTCCATGCCGAACAAGTGTAAGCGGCGCAGGAGCTTGTCCGTGACGCTGTTGAGCTTGTACGCCACACGGCCCAAGAGGTCCCGCCCCGCGGCGGGCTTTTTGTGACAGTGAACCCAGACGCACACCGCTGCCAGGAGCAGACACAGCGGGATCAGGGCAAGCTGCGAAATACTCCGTATTCCCAGCGGATAGGTGAAGATGTCGATGTTCAGGTAGTTCGTGTAGAGGTCGGACAGGCTGATGTAGGTAAAGAGGTTGAAATATTTGAAGATGTTGAAGGCGCTCTGAACCGGCAAAAAGGTGTAAAGGCTGTACTCCGCCGCCAGCACCCCCGCCGCCACGATGATGGTGTATTTCACGTTGTTGATGGCCGTGAGCATGAGCCAGAGAAGAAGGCTCACCAGAAAGGCGGCGGCAATGCGCAGGAGGAAGAAGCGGATGAGGAAGCCGCCCACCGTTGTGAGCATGGGCAGCCTGCCCAGCGTCTCCACGGATTGCACAGCGCGGTCTAAATCTCCAATGCCGCCGTAAAGGGAGAAACCCAGCGCAAGGTCCGTGCCATAGAGCAGCAGCACTCCGACAACGGATGTGCTGAACAAGATCAGCGTCCGGCGAATTGCCAGTTTTAATCTTCCGTTTGGCGCGGCGTGGACAACGCTCCACAGACCGGCTTTCCGTTCCTCCAAAAAGGACAGGCCAATCAGGAGAAGCACCAACAGCAGAAAGTAGTCCGTGAGCCGAAAGGACATGAACGACTCCACCGCGCCATCCGTTCCCAGCGTCAGCTCCACGCCCTGGAGCTTTTCAAATTCATCCGCCGTTTTGAGGATATTCCGCCCGGAGAAGCTGTCGGGGTCGTTAAAGATGGAGAATGTTAGGAGATTGTCTTTATTCTTTTGGATGTTTTCCAGCCACCCGCCGTAGCCGGTGAGGTAGTCGGTCTGCGCCAGCAGATTGTTAACCGCCACGTAGTCCAACCGGTCATCCTCTGTGTCGGTGTCCTCGGCGATCTTCGCGGAAAGCGTCGCCTTTTCATCGGTCAACATCGCCACGGCGTCGGCAAGGGGCAGCTCCCGCGCCCGGTCGATCCATTCCGAATATCGCTGGTACGCCGCCCACGCGTCCACCGGCTCCTGCGTCACGGTGAAGGTGCCGTCAAAGAAGATGATCCCGCCGCTGACGGGCAGCTCCAGGTCAAGCCCGTAGTCGTTTTTCCGCTGTTCGCGGACGAAGAGAAGGCCGTTGAGAAGTAAAATCAGCGCAAGGCCGAGTACCAGCCGCCGCCGGGAAAATATGCGTCCAAGCTCTCTCATGGCTCACTCCCCCAAATAGTAGAGGTACACGTCCTCCAGGCTGAAGTGCCCCGGCACCACGCTCTCCCGCACCTCCTGGGCCACGTTCTCGATGAGCCGGTCCGGGCGGTCCATGCCCACGACACGGCCATGCTTCATCATGAGGATTTGGTCGGAGATGGATTCGATGTCGCTGACGATGTGGGTGGCGAGCAATATGATCCGCTCACGGGAGAGGTCGGCAATGAAGCTGCGTATCCGTATCCGCTCCTTCGGGTCCAGCCCCGCCGTGGGCTCGTCGAGAATGACCACCTTGGGGTCGCCGAGAAGCGCCTGTGCCAGCAATACCCGCTGCTTCATGCCGCCGGAGTAGCCGCCCAGCTTTTTGTGGCGCACGTCGGACAGATTTGTGATCTCCAGCAGCTTTTCAATTTCCTCTTTGGCCTGTTTTTTCGGAATTGCTTTCAGGTCGGCCATGTAGGAGAGAAACGTCTGCGCCGTCATGTGTTCATAGTACCCCTGCTGCTGGGGCATATAGCCGAGGACGCGGCGGAAGTCCTTGCCCAGCTTCAAAATGTCCGTCCCGTCAAAGAGAATTTGCCCCTCCGTCCGGGGGATGTTGTCGGTGAGCAGGTTCATCATGGTGGATTTCCCCGCGCCGTTTGCGCCGAGGATGCCGTAAATGCCTTCGGTGAAGGTGATGTTCACATGGTCAAGGGCGGTGAAATTGCCATATTGTTTGGTCAGGTTCAGTAATTCTAATTTCATAATTCGCACCTCACAGCACCCAATTATAGATTTGCGTTATTTCTTCCGTTTTGATGTTGACGCAGCAGAGGATCTCGTTCCGAACAGCTTGTCCGCCGCCGGTCCATCCGTTTTCAGCGTTACCTGATTGCCCATACGCGGTGGCGTTCGCCAGGAAATAGACATCATCCCCCGAACAGAACGCCAACTGGATGTGGTTCAGGTTCTCATATTCCTCATAAAGCGATTTTAGCGACAGCTCCTTGACAAACCCGCCGTCAAGGCCGTAGATATAGAGGGTGTCCCCGCCGGTGTAGCCGGTGAGATCGTCATACCCCACCGTGGCCGCGGTCCGGGGCGTATCGTTCAAAAGGCAGAGATAGTCGTCCGAGAAAACGGCGTTACCATATTCGGTTTTTTCATGGGTATCGGCCAGCTTCTCAGTCTCACCGGTTTCAAGGCTTGCGCGCCAAAAGTCGTTGCCGGAGAGGTAGAAATAGATGTATCCGCCCATGACATACCACTGGCTCACGGACACGCCGGTAGTCTCCCACTGGCCCACTTCGTCGGCGTCCGGCGTTTTCCAAATTTCCTCGACCTCTTTGGCGGCAGCATTGAAACAATAGAGCGTGTCCTTGTCTGTCCCGGCGGGCTGTCCTACGTTGACCATGAAATATATGGTGTCTCCGTCAGCCCAAAGAGTGTAGTGCGGGGCGGTGGTATTGAAGAACATACCGGGGTCTTCGGATTCCTCGCCCCATATCCGCTCCGCGTCCTCGATGTTGCCGCCCAGCGGGAGAGCATAGAGGACGCCGCTATATGTAAAGTAGGTGACGCCCCGGTGCAGGATTGGATCGGTGCGGCTGGTTTCGGTGTTGCCTCCGGGGACAAAATCAAGGGCTTGTACCACCCGCCGGTCCGTCCCATCCGGCTTCACACTGTAGATTCGGTTGCCGCGATTGACATAGGCGCCGTTTTCCTCCACATAATTCCTGTTGGAATAATACAGCCGTCCGTCATAGACCCACAAACCCCTGGCCTGGAGCCTCGCGTTGCAGTCGTCGCCCCAATGAACGCAGTCCGGTTTGCCGCAGAGAACTGTGACTTTTTTTGACGCTTTTTCCAGATAGTAGACGTAAGCCTCCCACTGGAAGTAGATTCCCTCATCTGTTTCACAGGCATAGGCGATATTTCGGACAAGAGATTGGTGCATATTCTTCTGAAAGTCCTCGCTTGCGGTTTGGTTGGCAGGAATATCCACCTCCCCGCCGCCTTTATTGCAGGCAGTGAGGGAGAACGTGAGCAGCGCGGCGAGGAGGGCGGCAAGAAATTGTTTTGCTGTTTTCATGGCGTTTCTCCTATCTGAAGTTGTATATGACCTCGGCCTCGCCGGTCTCAATGTTGGCGTGGCAGAGATTGACAGCGCCCTGTTTCGCTTGAGAAGTGATGAGGCCGGAGCCGCTTACGACGTGCCTGCCGATGGTGAGAAAGAAGATGTCGGTCCCTGTGCAGCAGAGCAGGTGCATTTGGGCCATTTCGTCGGAATCGTCATAGAGATCACTCAAAGAAATTTCTTTTACAAGCGCCCCGTCCAATCCATAGACGAAAATCGTATCCCCATAGGAGCGATATTGACCTCCGGGCACCGGCGTCGGGTCCCCGTAAAAGGCTACGGGGTAGTCGTTCAGAAGACACATATAATCGTCCGAGAAAATGGCGCTGCCGTACTGGGTCTGCTCATGGGTATCAGCCAATTTTTCAGTTTTGCCGCTTGATAACTCTGTCCGCCACATATCGCCGCCGGAGAGGTAGAAGTAGATGGTTCCGTTTGTGATATACCATTGGGATACGGATACGCCGGTTTCCTCCCACTCGCCGACCTCGTCAGCACCGGGCGTGACCCAGACCTGTTTTACGTCCGAGCCGTCCAGCCCGCACTGGAAAAGTACGTCTTTATATGTACCATCGGAGGTCAGGACATTCGCCATAAAGTAGAGAAGGTCGCCGTCGGCCCAAAGGGTGTAGCGGATAGCGTTGGGGTTAAAATCGACCCTCCCGTCGGCATGGGACTGGGACGAACCGGCATCCTCCGGCTTCCAAAGCTCCTCCGCCGAGTCTTTTTCCTCACCCAGTTTCACCCGATAGAGAATGTCATCGCTGACGTAGTAAATGTAACCGCGGTGGTAGATGGCAAGGTCGTTGGATGACTGAGAACTGGATGTCTCGTTGAATTTCAGATCCTGGACCTTCTCCCGCGCCGTCCCATCGGGTTTCACTGACCAAACCATTTTGGTGGGATTCACGATGTTGCTCACATAATAAAGCCGATCTCCGCCGGTCAGAAGATAGTTGGCGTCGATGAGGGCGTTGCAGGTTTCGGGGTCCTGGTGGTCACAATCGGGTTTCGCGCAGACGATGGTAGCTTTCATTGTCGCCTTTTCAACGTAGTAGAGCCACCCGTAGCCCACATAATAGCCTGTGTCCGTCTCAATGAAGGTCGGCAAGCCCCCGTGCGTCCTTATGGCCTGATGCAGATTTTTCTGAAAGTCCTCAGCGCCGGTCATTGTCGCGGGAATATCCACCTCCCCGCCGCCGCCTTTATTGCAGGCAGTGAGCGAGAACGTGAGCAGGGCCGCGAGCAGGGCGGCGAGTGGCCTTTTTGCTGTTTTCATGGCGCTTTTCTCCTTATCGCAATTTGTAAAGCTGCGTAACCTCGCCTGTCCTGTAATTCGCCCGCCACAGGGTGATGGAGCCGGTGTTGCCGACAGACCCAGAATAGATCGTGGTGGTGGCGAGGAAGTACACGTCGGTGCTGTCACACATGAGCAACTCCACGTCGATCTTGCCGTCCAACGCCTCATGGAGCGGCTCGATGGAGATCTCCTTTTGCAAGGTCCCGTCGATCCCGTAGAGGAAAATGCTGTCCCCCGGGACGCGGTATCGGCCGCCCTCCGTGACTTCGCCGTAGAAATCCGAGGGCAGCTCGCTTAAAAGAACCATATACTCGTCTGAAAAGACCGCGCTGCCGTAGAGCGTTTTCTCGTGGGTGTCCGCCAGCTTTTCAAGCTTGCCGGTGGCTAATTCCGTCCGCCACATATCGCCGCCGGAGAGGTAGAAGTATATATACCCGCCCATGACATACCACTGGCTGACGGAAACGCCGGTCCTGGTCCACTCGCCGACCTGGTCCGCGCCGGGCGTGACCCAAACCTGCTTTACATCCGAGCCGTCCAGCCCGCACTGGAAAAGCACGTCCTTATATGTCCCGTCGGAGGTCTGGACATTGGCCATGAAGTAGAGGCTGTCCCCGTCGGCCCAGAGGGTGTAGCGGATGGCGTTGGGGTTGAATTGGACCTGATTGCCGTAGGATTGGGTACTTCCGGCATCCTCCGGCTTCCAGACTTCCTCCGCTGAATCTTTCTTCCCGCCCAGCTTCACTCGGTAGAGAATATCGTCGCTGACGTAGTAGATGTAACCACGGTGATAGATTGCCAGGTCGTAGGAGGACTGGGAGCTGGAAAACTCATTGAACTTGAGCTCCTGGACTGTCTCGCGATCCGTAGCATCTGGTTTTACGGATCGAACCTCCTTGGGGTCGTTGTCATATCCGACGTAATAGATCCGCTCCCCGCCCGTCAGAAGGTAATCCGCGTGGATAGCCGCGTTGCAAGTGTCGTCGGTGTGGTCGCAGTCGGGCTTACCGCAGACCTCGGTGACCCTCATAGTGTCCTTGTCAAGGTAGTAGAGCGAGCTCCAGGAAAAATAGTACCCCCCGTCCGTCTCTAAAAAGCTGAGTTTGTCGGTCTGATGAAGGTTCTTCTGAAAATCCTCGGTCCCGGTCATTGTAGTGGGAATGTCCACCTCCCCGCCGCCGTCTTTGTTGCAGGCGGTGAGGGAGAACGTGAGCAGCGCCGCAAGAAGCGCGGCGAGCGGTTTTCTTATTCTTTTCATGGCTCTTTCTCCTTTATCGCAATTGGTAGACCACCTCGACCTCGCCGGCCTCAATGCTGGCACGGCAGAGGTTGACAGCGCCCCGGTTGGTCTGTGAGCCGCTCAGGCCGTTTCCCAGGCCGGAGACGCTGATGCCGGTGGTGAGGAAGAAGATCTCGCCGTCCGAGCAAAAGAGCAGGTCGATCTGCGCCATCTCCGCCGGGTCCTCATAAAGCCCGCTCAGGGGGATCTCCCTGACAAATGTCCCGTCCAGCCCATAGACGAAGAGAGTGTCGCCGTAGTACCGGGTCACCCAGCCAGGCACCGGCTGCGTATCGCCATACATGAGCACCGGGACGTCATTGAGCACGCACGCGTACTCGTCCGAAAAGACGGCGCTGCCGTACGGCGCCTGCTCGGCGGTGTCCGCCAGCTTTTCGGTTTTCCCGCTGGCGAGGTCCGTCCGCCAGAGGCCGTTCCCGGCAAGGTAGAAATAAATGCAGCCGTCCGTCACATACCACTGGCTGACCTTGACGCCGGTGGTCTCCCACTCGCCCACGTCCTCCTTGTCTGGGGTGAGCCAGACCTCACGGACGTCCGAGCCGTCCAGACCGCACCGGAAGAGCGCGTCCTTCACTGTCCCGTCCTCCATCTCCACGTTGGTCATGAAGTACAGGGACTCTCCGTCGGCCCAAAGGGTGTAGCGGATGGGGTTGGGGTTATAATCCTGCAATCCCCCGTGGGACTGGGTGGAGCCGGCGTTCTCAGGCCGCCAAAGCTCCTCCGCCGAATCCTTCTCACCGCCCAGCTTCACCCGGTAGAGGATGTCGTCGCTGACGTAGTAGATATACCCCCGGTGGTAGATGCCCCGGTCGCTGGAGGAGGCGGAGGAGGAGAACTCGTCGCACTTGAGCTGCTGGACTGTCCTCCGGCCTGTGGCGTCAGAATTTATGGAGTGGACCAACTTATTTGGTGCGCCGTTTAAGTATCTGTTGGTTACAAAATAGAGCTTCTCTCCGCCCGCGATGAGATAGCCGTTGATGATGCCGTCGCAGACATTTTCGTCCGTGTGGTCGCAGTCCGGCTTTCCGCATACCAGGGTGACCTTTCCGCTTCCCTTGTCCAGGTAGTAGAGCCAGCCATAGGCGAAATAAACCCCCGTGTCCGTCTCCACAAAGGTCATCTCATCGGTCTGATGGAGATTTTTCTGAAAATCCTCGGTGCCGGTCATTGTAGTGGGAATATCCCCATTCCCGCTGCCGTCCTTATCGCAGGCGGCAAGCGAGAGGGGCAATAGTGCCGCGAGAAGGGCGGCAAGAAGTTTTTTTGTTGTTTTCACGATGTTTTTCTCCTTATTGCAACTTGTAAAGCTTCAAAACCTCGCCGGTCTCAATATTTGCCCGGCACAGGGTGATGGCCCTGCCGGTGGCGTGGGTGGGGCTGTTCGGGTCGTCATAGGTATAGCCGGTGGTCAGAAAATAGATGTCGGTACTGTCGCACATCAAGAGGTCGATCTCCAGGCCCCCGCTAAGATCGGCGAGCAGCTTTTTCAGAGATATTTCCTTGATAAATGACCCGTCCAGCCCGTAGAGGTAGATGGTGTCCGCGTTTGTGCGGAAGATGCCGCCGAGGGCGAAATTGCCGTAGGAATCCGTGGGCATATCGTTCAAAAGAGCCATATACTCGTCCGAAAAGATCGCGCTGCCGTACTTCGTCTGCTCGTGGGTGTCCGCTAACTTTGTAAGCTCCCCGGTGGCAAGCTCTGCCCGCCACATATCGCCCCCGGAGAGGTAGAAGTAGATGGTCCCGTTCGTGACATACCACTGACTGACGCTGACGCCGGTGGTTTCCCACTCGCCCACCTCGTCCGCGCCGGGGGTAGCCCAGATTTGTTTGACGCTCAAATCGGACAGGTCGCACTGGAACAAAACGTCCTTGTATGTACCATCATTTGACTGGATATTCGCCATAAAGTAGAGGGTGTCGCCCTCCGCCCAAAGGGTGTAGCGGATGGCGTTGGGGTTGAACTGGACCATTCCGCCGTAGGATTGGGTGGTTCCGGCGTTCTCAGGGCTCCAAATGATCTCAGCCGAGTCCTTCTCGCCGCCCAGCTTCACTCGGTAGAGGATGTCGTCGCTGATGTAATAGATATAGCCCCTGTGGTAGATTGCCGTATCCTTGGAGGACCGGGAAGTGGAGGTTTCATTATATTTCAGTTCCTGCACGGTCTGACGGTCTGTGGCGTCGTTTTTCATGGAATGGACCAGCTTCGGCTGTGTGCTGCCGTTTACATATCCGACATAGTACAATGTCTCCCCGCCTGTCAGGAGATAATCCGCGTGGATGCGGGCGTTGCAGATGCTGTCGTCCGTGTGGTCGCAGTCGGGCTTTGCGCAGACGATGGTGGCTGTTTTAGTGTCCTTCGCGATGAAGTAGAGATTTCCGTAAGTAAAATAATATCCCGTGTCCGTCTCCAGAAAGCTCCCCTTGTCAGACTGATGGAGGTTTTTCTGAAAATCCTCGCTGCCGGTTTGGTTGGCGGGGATATTCAAAGCATTGTCCTTCCCGCACCCGGCAGGGGAGAGGGTGAGCAGGGCTGCAAGGAGGGCGGCAAGAAGTTTTTTTGTTGTTTTCACGTTGTTGTTCTCCTTATCGAAGCTTGTAAACTTGCGTAACCTCGCCGGTCCCGTAATTGGCCCGCCACAGGGTGATGGAGCCGGTGTTGCCGACAGACCCTGAATAGATCGTGGTGGTGGCGAGGAAGTACACGTCGGTGCTGTCACACATGAGCAACTCCACGTCGATCTTGCCGTCCAAAGCCTCACGGAGCGGCTCGATGGAGATATCCTTTTGCAAGGTCCCGTCGATCCCGTAGAGGAAAATGCTGTCCCCCAGGGCGCGGTATCGGCCGCCCTCCGTGACTTCGCCATAGAAATCCGCGGGCAGCTCGCTCAAAAGGGCCATGTGGTCGTCCGAGAAGACCGCGCTGCCGTATTGCGTCTGCTCGTGGGTGTCCGCCAGCTTCTCGGTCTTGCCGGTGGCTAATTCCGTCCGCCAGAAATCTCCGCCGGAGAGATAGAAGTAAATGTAACCGCCCATGACATACCACTGGCTCACCGAGACGCCGGCCCTGTCCCATTCGCCGACTTGGTCCGCGCCGGGAGTGACCCAGACTTGTTGTACATCCGAGCCGTCCAGCCCGCACTGGAAAAGCACGTCCTTATATGTCCCGTCGGTGGTTTGGACGTTTGCCATAAAGTAGAGAATATCGCCTTCTGCCCAGAGGGTGTAGCGGATGGCATTGGGGTTGAAATCGACCCTCCCGTCGCCATAGGACTGTGCTGAACCGGCGCCCTCCGGCTTCCAAATTTCCTCCGCTGTATCTTTTTCCCCGCCGAGCTTTACCCGGTAGAGCACATCGTCGCTGATGTAGTAGATGTAACCGCGGTGGTAAATGGCCGAGTCATAGGAGGATTGGGAGGCGGAGGTCTCTTGAAATTTCAGCTCCTGGACGACCCTGCGGTCCGTGGCGTCAGTCTTCACCGCCCCCACAGTTTTGGGGTCGTTGCTGTTGCTGACATAATAGATCCGCTCTCCGCCGGCCAAGAGATATCTGGCGTCTATCATGGCGTTGCAGGTGTCGGGGTCCGTATGGTCGCAGTCAGGCTTTCCGCAGAGGATAGTCATCTTCATCGTTTCCTTTTCAATGTAGTAGAGCCTCCCATAGCCGACATAATAGCCCGTGTCCGTCTCCACAAAGGTGGGTACCCCTGTCATTGCGGACTGATGCAGATTTTGCTGGAAATCCTTCGCGCCGACCTGATTGTCAGAGATGTCCAAATCGCCGTCCTTATTGCAGGCGGCGAGGGAGAGGGTGAGAAGCACCGCGAGGAGGGCGGTCAATGATCTTTTTACCGTTTTCATTTTGCTATTGTCCTTTCTTGAGCGTATAAATGACGCCAACTTCACCGGTTTCAATATTCGCGTGGCAGAGGTTGACAGCACCCCGGCTGCCCTGGGGACCGATGATACCGCTCCCGCTGGTGACAGTGATGGCGGTGGTAAGGAAGAAGATATCGTTGCCGGAGCAGCAGAGCATATCAATTTGAGCCATGTCATTGGGATCATCGTAGAGGTCACTGATGGAAATTTCCTTAACGAAGGTCCCGTCCAGAGTATAGATGAAGATGGTGTCCCCATAGGAGCGGAGCATACTGCCTGGCGTTGGGGTCATGTCTCCGTAAAAGGATACAGGAATGTCGTTCAAGAGTGCCATGTACTCATCCGAGAAGATGGCGCTGCCGTACTGGGTCTGCTCATGGGTATTGGCCAGCTTTTCCAATTTGCCGGTCGCTAATTCCGTCTGCCACATATCGCCGCCGGAGAGGTAAAAGTAGATACAGCCGCCCGTTACATACCACTGGCTTACCGAGACGCCGGTGGTTTCCCACTCGCCGACTTGGTCAGCACCGGGCGTGACCCAGACCTCACGGACGTCCGAGCCGTCCAGCCCGCACTGGAAAAGCACATCTTTGTATGTACCATCGGAGGTCCGGACATTTGCCATAAAGTAGAGAAGGTCGCCGTCGGCCCAAAGGGTGTAATGGATTCCGTTGGGGTCAATGTCTATCTGTCCGCCGTAGGACTGTGCCGAACCGGCGTTCTCTGGGCTCCAAACCTCCTCCGCCGAGTCCTTCTCGCCTCCGAGTGCCACGCGATAGAGAATATCATCGCTGACATAGTAGACATACCCTCGGTGGTAGATAGCCTGGTCATAGGAGGACTGAGCGGCGGAGGTTTCCCGAAATTTCAGTTCCTGAACCGTCTCCCGTTCCGCAGCGTCATATTTCACGGACTGGATCTGCTTGGGATTGTTACTATATCCGACGTAATATATCCTTTCGCCCCCGGTCAAGAGGTAGTCCGCGTGGATGCGGGAGTTGCATACGTTGTCATCCGTGTGATCGCAATCAGGCTTTGCGCAGACTCTTGTGGCTGTCATTGTCTCCTTTTCAATATAGTAAAGAGAGCTGTATGAGAAATACCAGCCGGTGTCTGTCTCTATAAAGCTTATCTCATCGGTCTGATGCAGGTTTTTCTGGAAGTCGTCGGTGCCGGTTTGTGCGGTGGGTATGTCCACCTTCCCGCCGTCGTCCTTATTGCAGGCGGCGATGGAGAGGGTCAATAGTGCCGCAAGAAGAGCGGCAAGAAGTCTTTTTGCCGGTTTCATTTTTTATTGTCCTTTCCTCAGTGTATAGATAACTTCAACTTTGCCTGTCTCGATGTCGGCGTGGCAGAGGTTTGTGTCGCCCCCTTTGGTCGTGGCGCTGACCATGCCGGAACCGGCGGTGGGGGTCCGGCCGTTGGTGAGAAAGAAGATGTCATTCCCCGCGCAGCAGAGAAGGTGCGTTTCGGCCATGGCGTTGGGATCGTCATAGAGGTCCTTGAGCGAAATTTCCTTGACAAAAGTCCCGTCCAGCCCGTAGATGAAGATCGTATCCCCATAAGAGCGGATCATACCTCCCGGAACCGGCGTGGGGTCGCCGTAAAAGGCTACGGGGTAGTCGTTCAAGAGGCACATATAGTCGTCCGAGAAGATGGCGCTGCCGTACTGGGTCTGCTCATGGGTATTGGCCAGCTTTTCCAATTTGCCGGTGGCTAATTCCGTCCGCCACATGTCGCCGCCGGAGAGGTAAAAGTAGATATAGCCGCCCGTTACATACCACTGACTTACCGATACGCCGGTGGTTTCCCACTCGCCGACCTGGTCAGCACCGGGCGTGACCCAAACCTCACGGACGTCCGAGCCGTCCAGCCCGCACTGGAAAAGCACGTCCTTATATGTCCCGTCGGTGGTCTGAACGTTGGCCATGAAGTAAAGGGTGTCGTCGTCAGCCCAAAGGGTGTAACGGATAGCGTTTGGATTGATTTCAATCTCCCCGCCGTGGGATTGAGACGCCCCGGCGTTTTCCGGGCTCCAGATAACTTCAGCGGAATCCTTTTCTCCGCCGAGTTTTACCCGGTAGACAATGTCATCGCTAACATAGTAAATATAACCACGGTGATAGATAGCTCGGTCATAGGAGGACTGGGAGCTGGAGGTTTCGTTAAACTTCAACTCCTGCACAGTTTCTCGATCCGTAGCGTCTGGCTTCACAGACTGGATCAGTTTTTCACTCTCACCGGTTGAAAAAATCGTATTAACGTAATAGATTTTGTCCCTGCCCGCCAGGAGGTAATCGGCAAGGGTAATGGCGTTACAGATTTCAGGGTCCGTGTGGTCGCAGTCGGGCTTGGCGCATAGAATGGTGGCTCTCATGCTTGCCTTTTCAATATAGTAGAGCAATCCGTAAACGACATAATAGCCTGTGTCCGTCTCTACAAGGCTCATCTCGTCAGTCTGGTGCAGGCTCTTCTGAAAATCCTCGTTGCCGGTTATTGTCGTGGGGATGTCTACCTTCCCGCCAACCTCCTTATCGCACCCGGCGAGGGAGAGGGTGAGCAGGGCCGCGAGAAACGCCGTAACAAATCTTTTTGCCGTTTTCATGTGTTTTGTACCTCCTTACTGCCAGTTGTAGATTTGCGTGATTTCGCCGGTGTCGATGTTGACGGAGCAGAGGGTCAGGTCACGGATATAGCCGGCGGGGCCGTAGTGTCCCGCGTTGGCCATGAAGTAGATCTCGCGGTCCGCGCAGAAGACAAGCTCGCACTCGCAAAGCTCCTCCATTTCCCCGTAGAGGCCGGCAAGGGACAGCTCTTTTTCAAAATGCCCGTCCATGCCGTACACATAGATCGTGTCCCCGCCGGTGTGGGACACGCCGCCCAGGACGGACACAGCGCCCTCCAATTCCGGGTCGGGGCCGTCGTTTAAGAGGCACATAGCTTCGTCAGAGAAGATCGCGCTGCCGTAGAGCGTCTTCTCGTGAGTGTCCGCCAGCTTCACCGTCTCGCCGGTGGTGAGGTCGGTCTTCCAGAAATCCCCGCCGGAGAGGTGGAAATAAATGTAACCGTCCATGACGTACCATCGGCTCACCGACACGCCCGTCGTCTCCCATTCGCCCACCTCATCGGCGTCCGGCGTCTGCCAGACTTGGGAAGCTTCCTCCGTTTCGGGGTCATAGGCAAAGAGCGTATCCTTGCAGGTCCCGTCGGGCTGGGGCAGATTCACCATGAAGTAAAGGAGCTCCCCGTCGGCCCACAAATCATAGGCGATCTCGTTGGGGTCATAGAGGTAAATGTCACCGGAATGGGCGTCCCGCTCGTCTCCCCAAATCTTCTTCGCGTCCTTGAAGTCGCCGCCCAGGGGCAGGGCGTACAGGGCCTCGCAATAGGCAAAGTACGTGACGCCCCGGTGCAGGATGGGGCTTGTGAGCTTAAGAGCGGTGTTTCCTCCGGGAACCCGCTCCAAAGTCTGTACCGCCCGGCGGCCTGTCCCGTCCGGGGCCAGGGAGTAGAGCCGCTCCCCATAATCCACAAAGCTCCCGTTTTCCTCCACGGCGTCTCCGTTGGCATAATAAAGCCTTCCGTCATAAAACCAGAGGCTGTGGGCGTTCACCCACGCGTTGCACGTCGTGCCCCGGTGCGCGCACTCCGGCTTTCCACAGACGATGGTCACCCGCTTCGTCTCCCTGTCCATAAAATAGACGTAGGCGTCCTCCGTAAAGTAATACCCATCCTCCGTTTCGCAGGCAAACAGCAGATAAGAGGAATTGAACTGGTGCATATTCTTCTGAAATTCCTCGCTGCCGGCCGGGTCTGTTGGGAGCTTCACGTCCTCCTTCCCGCAGGAGGCCAGGAGCAGGACAAGAAGCAGAAGCAAAAGCAGGGCAAAAAGCGCGATGAAAATGCGGTTTTTCATATTTATG
The DNA here is from genome assembly GCA_947624585.1 of uncultured Oscillospiraceae bacterium. GTDB lineage: Bacteria > Bacillota > Clostridia > Oscillospirales > Oscillospiraceae > RUG626. The sequence goes on from CANQKZ010000017.1 coordinate 15,797, forward strand.
CCTCCTTAATTCCAATTGTAGATTTGCGTAATATCGCCGGTATCGAGGTTGAGGGAGCAGAGGATATCCTGTTTGGCCTTATACTGGGTCCCGTTGACGATATCGCCCCACGCGCCGGCGTCGGCTATGAAGTAGAGCTCATGGCCGGAGATGAAAAGCGGCGCAAAGCCCGCGATCCCCGGCACCTCGTCGAACAGCGCGGTGAGCGGGAGCTCTTTTTGGAATGTCCCGTCAAGCCCATAGACGAAAATCGCGTCCCCGCCCTCGTTCTCAATGCGTCCGACGCGGTCGCCGGGCAGGTCGTTCAAAAGGCACATAAAGTCGTCCGAAAATAAAACGGTGCCGTATTCCGCTTTGTCGCCGGTGTCCGCCAGAAGCTCGGTCTCTCCGCCGGTGAGACTGCTCCGCCAGAGGCCGTTTCCGGCCAGATAGAAGTAGATCGTCCCGTCCAGCACATACCACGCGCTTACCGAGACGCCGGCGGTGCCCCAGGCGCCCACCTCCGCCTCGTCCGGCGTGGTCCAGACCTGCCGGACCTGCCGATCCGCCATACTGTACGCAAACAGCGTGTCCTTATAGGTCCCGCCGGGCTGTTCGAGGTTCGCCATGAAATAAACGAACTGCCCGTCCGGCCAAAGGGTCAGGTGGAGCTCATTCCCGGTGAACAGGAAAGTCCCATTGTTCCCATTGCCGGCATCATTTCCCCAGAGGGCCTGCGCATCCTCCTTTTTTCCGCCCAAGGGGACGCGGTAGAGGACGTCGTTATAGACGTAATAGACGTCTCCGCCGTAAAAAACGGGCCTGTCATATGAGGACTGGGAGCCGCCGGGGGAGAAGAGAAGCTCCTGCACGTCCCGGCGTCCCGTGCCGTCCCGCGCCATGGAGGTCACAAGCTTCCTGCCGTTGCCGCCATCGGTGAAGGTGACGCAGTAGAGCCTGTCCCCGCAGGACCACATCCCCCGGGAATTGAGCTTCGCGTTGCAGTCGCTCCCCGTGTGCGGACAGTCGGGCTTGGCGCAGAGGATCGTGGCGCGTTTTTCCTCCTTGTCCAGATAATAGAGAAACCCGTCGCGGTCAAAGATGACCCCGTTCTCCGTCTCACACATATCTGCGATGTAAAAGTATTTTGACTGGTGCATATTTTTCTGAAAATCGCCGCCGGCGGTTTGGGTGGTTGGAATGTCCACCTCCCCGCTGTCGTCCTTGTTGCAGGCGGCGAGGGAGAGGGTGAGAAGGGCGGCGAGAAGCGCGGCAAGAAGTCGTTTTATAGTTTTCATGATGGCGGCTTCCTTAATCCCAGTTGTAAATCTGCGTGATCTCGCCGGTGTCGATGTTTACACTGCACAGAATCCAATTCCCATTCTTCCCGGCGACGCCGCCCACCGCATTGCCCCATGTGCCGGCGTCGGCAATGAAGTAGATATCCCTGCCGGAACAGAAAGTAAGCGCACAATGCCCCAGGGTTTCGTATTCGTCGTAAAGTTCCTTTAGAGACAGCGCCTTGATAAACTCGCCGTCCATTCCGTAGACATAAATGGTGTCCCCGCCAATGTACTCCGATAGATTTCCAATGGCCGCGCCGCCTCCCGTTTCCTCCGGGCCGTCGTTCATAAGGCACAGGTAATCGTCGGAGAACACTGCGCTGCCATACTCGGTTTTTTCATGTGTGTCGGTCAGTTTCTCCGTCTCGCCGCTCCCCAAATCGCTCCGCCAAAAGTCCCCGCCGGAAAGGTAGAAATATATATATCCGCCCATGACGTACCACTGGCTTACGGAGACGCCGGTCGTCTCCCACGGTCCGACCTCATCGGCGCCCGGCACTTCCCAGACCTGTGTAGTTTCCTTGCTGATGGTGTCATAGTCAAAAAGCGTATCCTTGTACGTCCCGTCCGACTGCTCCAAATTCACCATGAAATACACATGATCCCCATCGCCCCAGAGCTTGTATGTCAGCCGGTTGAGGTTGCCCATGTGTGACCCGTCGGCCTCGATCTCATCCCCCCAAATCTTTTCGGCGTCCTCAATATCCCCGCCCAGAGGGAGAGCATACAGAACGCCGCTGTATGGGAAATAAGTGATACCCCTGTGCAGGATGGGCTCCTTGTCGGCAAAGGCATTTGTGTCTCCGCTGGGAGTGAACTCCAGCTTCTGGACGGCCTTATGGTCTGTCCCATCAGGGTTAGCCGAATAGAAGCGGTCTCCGTAGTCTACCACCTGTCCGTTTTCAATGAGCTTGTTCCCGTTGAAATAGTACAGCTTTCCGTTGAAAAAGCAGAGGCTTCGGGCGGCAAACCGCGCATTGCAGGTGTCATCATTGTGTTCGCACTCGGGCTTACCACACAGAATCGTTACGCTTTTTGTCGCTTTTTCAATATAATAAACGTAAGCACCTTTGAGCTGGATATAGATTCCATCCTCCGTTTCGCAGACATAGCACAGCTCTGACGTGGTGGACTGGTGCATATTTTTCTGGAAATCGTCGCTGCCGGTTTGGTTGGTAGGAATATTCACCTCCCTGCCGCCGTCCTTATTGCAGGCGGCGAGGGAGAATGTGAGCAGCGCCGCCAGCAGGATAGAAAGTAGTCTTTTTGTCATGTTGTCCGCCTCAATTCCAGTTATAGATTTGCGTGATCTCGCCGCTCTCAATGTTGATGCAGCAGAGAATTTGATTCCAATGTGTTTGAGCGGTGCCGCCCGTCCAGTTTTTTGTGCTGGCATCGGCAATAAAATAGATGTCATCGCCAGAACAAAAGGCCAAAGCACAGTGCTTGAGATCTTCAAACTTATCATACAGGGACTTCAAGGACAGCTCTTTAATAAATGTACCGTCCAAACCATAGACGTAGATGGTGTCCCCGCCAGTGTGATCCAAAGCTGAGCCATAGGTTTCTATACTGTTGCTGTTTTCGGGTTCATCATTTATGAGACATAAGTAATCATCGGAGAAAATCGCGCTGCCGTAAGTCGTTTTTTCGTGAGTGGCAGCCAGCTTCACTGTCTCGCCGGTGGTGAGGTCGGTTTTCCAGAAGTCGTTGCCGGATAGGTAGAAATAGATGGTTCCATCTAAAATATACCATTGACTGACGGATACGCCCGTGGTCTCCCACCGGCCGACGGTTTCCCCGTCCGGGGTCTGCCAAATCTGAGTGACCTCTTTGGTGTTGGTATCATAGGCGAAAAGCGTATCTTTATAGGTGCCGTTCGACTGGGGCAGGTTCACCATGAAGTAGACCATGTCTCCATCAGCCCAAAGCGTGTAGCCAAGCTCGTTGAGGTTGCCAAAATGGGTCCCGTCGTCCACGATCTCGTCGCCCCATATTTTTACCGCCTCCTTTATGTCGCCGCCCAGGGGCAAGGCGTAAAGGACGCCGCTGTATGGGAAGTAGGTGACGCCCCGATGGAAGATGGGCCTCACCGTTTTGCCGGAGGTATTGCCGCCGGGGGTGAACTCCAGGTCCTGCACGGCCCGGCGCTCCGTGCCGTCAGGCTTTACGCTATAAATGCGGTTGCCGCGATTGACGTATGTCCCGTTTTCTTCCACATAGTCACTATTATTGAAATAAAGCACCCCGTCATAAAACCAGATGCTCTGGGTGACGAAATAGGCATTGCAAGTGTTGTCGCTGTGTTCACACTCGGGTTTAGCGCAGAGTATCGTGATTTTCTTCGTGGATTTCTCTATGTAATAGACCCAAACGCCATAGGTGTCCTGAGCGTAAATTCCGTCCTCAGTCTCACAAAAATAACGGAAATCCCGTATTGTGGACTGGTGCATATTCTTCTGAAAATCCGCGCTGCCGGTTTGATTGGCGGGAATATCCGCCTTCCCGCCGCCGTCCTTATTGCAGGCGGCGAGGGAGAGGGTCAATAGTGCCGCGAGAAGGGCGGCAAGAAGTTTTTTTGTTGTTTTCATATGGAGTTTTCCACCTCATTACCAGTTATAAATTTGCGTGATCTCGCCGGTGTCGATGTTCACGCAGCAGAGGGCGCGGTTCCAATTCATGGTGCCGGAACCACTTGACCAGGTCTGCGCGCTGGCGTCGGCTACAAAATAGATTTCATTCCCTGAGCAGAAAACCATCTCGCAATGCTTGATACCGTCGATCTCCCCGTACAGGGATTTTAAGGACACCTCCTTGACGAGCGTCCCGTCCAGGCCGTAGACATAGATCGTGTCCCCGCCGATGTAATTATTGCCGCCGATGCCGTATTGTTGGCCGCCTTTACTCTCCGGGGTGCTGTTCATAAGGCACAGGTAATCGTCGGAGAAGACAGCCTCACCGTACTCGGTCTTATCACTGGTATCGGCCAGCTTCTCGTGTTCCCCGGTCTCCAGATTCGTGCGCCAAAAGTCGTTGCCGGAGAGGTAGAAGTAGATGTACCCGCCCATCACATACCACTGGCTGACTTCGACGCCGGTAGATACCCATTCGCCCACCTCGTCTGCGTCCGGCGTCTGCCAAACCTGGGTGACGACCCCTGTTTCGGGGTCATAGGCGAACAGCGTGTCCTTATATGTCCCGTCTGTTTGCGGGATATTCACCATGAAATACATGGTGTCCCCGTCAGCCCAGAGGGTGTACTGCGGCGCGCTCAGATTGAAGCTCTGCCCCGCGTCCTCGCTCTCCTCGCCCCAGACGGCCACGGCGTCTTTCTCAATGTTCCCACCCAGGGGCATGGCGTAAAGAACGCCGCTGTAAGTGAAATACACGATTCCCCGGTGTCCCATGGCCAGGGGTATCCATGAAGAGGTGTCGCCGCCGGGGGCAAATCCCAGATTCTGGACCGTCCGCCGGTTTGTCCCGTCAAAATCCGCAGAATATAGCCGTTCGCCGTAGTTCACATATTGACCATTTTCTTCCACATAGTCTCCATTTGAATAATACAGTTTGTCGCCGGAGGCCCAGAGTGCCTGGGCGTGAAAGAAGGCATTGCAAGTGATGTCCTCATGCTTGCACTCAGGCTTATTGCAAAGGATAGTAATGGTCTTTGTCGCCTTTTCAATGTAATAGATGAACATACCGTTGAGCTGTACATAGAAGCCGTCGTCCGTCTCAGCGGCAACGCTGAGGAATTTGGTGGTGATTGACTGGTGCATATTCTTCTGGAAATCATCGCTGACGCTTTGGTTGGCGGGGATATTCACCCTCCCGCCAACCTCCTTATCGCAGGCGGTGAGGGAGAACGTGAGCAGCGCGGCAAGGAGCGCGGCAAGAAGTCGTTTTATAGTTTTCATGATGGCGGCCTCCTTAATCCCAGTTGTAAATCTGCGTGATCTCGCCGGACCCGATGTTCACACAGCAGAGAATCAGACTGCTGTGATGGGTAAATCCGACACCCGCCTCACCGGTCATGGCGGAGGCGTCCACAACAAAATAGACATCGCCGCCGGAGACGAAGGCCAGTTGGATGTGATTGATGCCCTCTATGCCGTTATAGAGGGATTTCAGGGACAGCTCCTTTTGAAATTCGCCGTCTATGCCGTAGATATAGAGGGTATCCCCGCCGGTGTAGCCGGTGAAATCAATATTGTTGTCCCAGCCAAGGGTCTGAGGGGTGTCATTCAATACGCACAGGTGCTCGTCGGAGAAAATGGCGGTGCCGTATTGCGTTTTCTCCTGGGTGTCCGCTAATTTCACTGTCTCATGGCTCGTAAGGTCGGTTTTCCAAAAGCCCCCGCCGGAGAGGTAAAAGTAGATGCTCCCGCCCATGACGTACCACTGGCTGACGGATACGCCGGTGGTTTCCCACTGCCCCACCTCGTCCGCCTCCGGTGTCTGCCATACTTGGGCAACATCTCGGGTGGCCGTGTCGTAGGCAAATAAAGTGTCCTTCATTGTCCCGTTCGACTGCATTAAATTCACCATGAAGTAAATCGTGTCCTCATCTGCCCATAGCGTGTAGGTCATCTCGTTTGGATTGACGACGTGACTTCCGTCATTTTCGATTTTTTCACCCCAGATTTCCTCCGCGTCCTCAACGTTGCCGCCCAAGGGGAGGGCATAGAGGATCCCGCTGTATGTAAAATATGTGATGCCTTTGTGCAGGATTGGCTCGGTCGGGTCGTTGGAAATATCGCCGCCGGGAGAAAACTCCAGATTTTGGATTGCCATACGGTTTGTGCCGTCCAAATCAACACGGTAAATTCGATTACCGTAATTCACAGCGGAGCCGTTCTCCTCAATGTAGCTGTCGTTGGTGAAGTACAGCTTGCTGTCAAAAGCCCAGAGACTCTGGCAATAAAATCTGGCGTTGCAGGTCTTGTCTTCATGTGGGCAGTCAGGCTTCCCGCAAAGAATCGTCGCGGTCTTTGTCGCCTTGTCTATGTAGTAAGCAAAAGATTTGACTTGAAAATAGATTCCGTCCTCTGTTTCACAGGCAAATTGGAGCTTCGGAGAGACGGACTGGTGCATATTCTTCTGGAAATCCTCGCTGCCGGTTTGGGTGACAGGAACATTCACCTTCCCGCCAACCTCCTTATGGCAGGCGGCGAGGGAGAACGTGAGCAGCGCCGCCAGCAGTGCGGCAAGGAGTTGTTTTTTCATGGGGCACTCCCTTCTCACCATTTCCAGGCTTCGATCTCCGTAAGCTCCCCGGTGGAGATGCTGACGGAGCAGAGGATATATTGACGGACGCGCTTCATCTCGTTGCCCATCACGTCGCCCACCTGGGAGCTCCCGCCCAGGGTCCCGCGGCCGGTGGCGTCCACGAGGAAGTAGATGTCATCCCCGGTGCAGCAAATGAGCTGGATGTGGTTCAGGGGGTCAAATTTCTCATAGAGGGACTTCAGGGAAAGCTCCGCCCTGAGTGTCCCGTCCAGCCCGTAGACGGTAAGGGTGTCGCCGCCGGCGTGGTCGGTGAAGTCGGAGTAGCTGAAAAGCTCATGGCTGTCCAGCCCGTCGTTGAGCACGCACAGGCAGTCGTCGGAGAAGATGGCGGTGCCGTGGGGGGCGATTTGGCTGGTGTCGGCAAGCTTCACCGTCTCGCCGCCGGCAAGGTCGGTCCGCCAAAGGCCGTTGCCGGAGAGATAGAAGTAGAGGACGCCGTCCAAAATGTACCACTGGGTGGGGGAGACGCCGGCGGTGTCCCAGGTCCCCGCCTCGGCGGGGCTTGGCGTCCGCCAGACCTCCGAGATCTCCCCGGTGTTCAGGTCACAGGCGAAGAGAGTGTCCCGGTATGTCCCGTCGGACTGCTCCAGGGCCGTCATGAAGTAGAGAGTGTCCCCGTCGGCCCAGAGGTCATAGCTCAGAGTGCGGGCGCCAAGGACCGGGATGCCGTGCCCATCGGTCGCCACCTCCGGGAGCTCCTGGCTCCAAAGCTTCTCCGCGTCCTCGATGTCCCTGCCCAGGGGCAGGGCGTACAGGTCGCCGTCGTAGGAGAAATACACCACGCCCCGGTGGAGGATGGGGTCGGCGGCGTTGGCCTTGTCCCCGTTGGGGACGAACTCCAGGGCCTGTTCGACGCGCCGGCCTGTGCCGTCCGGCCCTACGCTGTAGACCCGTTTCCCATGGTCCACGTAGCCGCCGTTTTCGTAGACGTAGTCGGCGCTGGTGAAATAGAGCCTGTTTTCGTAGAACCACATGGCGTAAGCGCCCAGGTCCGCCCCGCAGGTCTCGTCCTGGTGGTCGCACTCCGGCTTATTGCATAAAATGGTGACCCGCTTCGCGGCCTTGTCCAGGTAGTAGGCCCTGTAATGGGGGCCCATGAAGTAGATGCCGGCCTCCGTCTCACACATCGTGTCGATCTCCGGGGAGACGGACTGGTGCATATTCCGCTGGAAATCCACGCCGGCGGCCTGGTCGGCGGGGATGTTCACCTTCCCGCCGCCCTTATCGCAGGCGGCAAGGGAGAGGGTGAGAAGGGACGCGAGAAGCGCGGCAAAAAGTCGTTTTGTCGTTTTCATAACATGGATCTCCTTATCTTATCGTAATTTGTAGATCGCCTCGACCTCGCCGGTTTTTATATCCGCGCGGCAGAGGTTGACGGCGCTTATATTGCCTTCCCACTCGCCGGTTCCGGCGGGGTCGTACATGGTCATGGATGTGGCGATAAAAAAGAGCTCATTTCCCGTACAGCAGACAAGCTCGATCGTGGTGAGCCCGTCGATCTCGTCATACAAAGGCTTCAGGGATATTTCTTTTTTGAGCTCGCCGTCCAGCCCGTAGACAAAGACGGTGTCCCCGTGCGCGCGCCTATGGCTGCCAGGGAGCGGCTGCGTGTCATGATAATCGAGTACGGGAATGTCGTTCAAAAGGCACAGGCCGTCATCGGAGAAGACGGCGCTGCCATACAGCGTTTTCTCATGGGTATCCGCCAGCTTTTCATTTTTTCCGGTGCTCAGATCCCCGCGCCAAAGATCCCCGCCGGAGAGGTAAAAGTAGATGTATCTACCTGTCACGTACCACCGGCTCACCTCGACGCCGGTTTTTTCCCATTCGCCCACTTCATCCGCGCCCGGCGTGACCCAGACCTGGCGGACGCTCATATCCGTCAGATCGCACGCAAAAAGAAACTCCTTGTATGTCCCGTCTCTGTCCCGGAGGTTTGCCATGAAGTAGAGGCTGTCGCCGTCCGCCCAGAGGGTGTAGTCCAGCTCGTTAGGGTCGCTGATGGGGTAACCCGCCAGCATCTCCGTTTCCGGGATACTCTCAGGCCGCCAGACGACCTCCGCCGCGTCCTTTTCCCCGCCCGGAACTGTCCGGTAGATGGTGTAGTCGCTGACATAGTAGATGTACCCTCGGTGATAGATGGCCATATCCCAGGAGGCGTCGTCCATGACCGTTTCCTGAAATTTCAGCTCCTGTACCGTTTCGCGCTTCGTTGCGTCGTGGTTCACGGATTCCACCCGCTTGACCCCCGCGCCGTTTTCAAATTTAGTGGTCACATAGAAGATTTTCTCCCCGCCGTTCAGAAGGTAGTCCGCGTGGATGCGGGCGTTGCAGATATTGTCGTCCGTGTGGTCGCAGTCGGGCTTGGCGCAGACGACCGTGGCCCGCATGTCCTCCTTGTCGATGTAGTAGAGGGAACCATAGGAGAAATACCAGCCCGTATCTGTTTCCACAAAGCTGGGAAGGCCGGACAGACGGCCTGCCTGATGGAGGCTTTTCTGGAAGTCCTCGCCGCCGGTTTGCTTGGCAGGAACATTCACCCTCCCGCCAACCTCCTTATGGCAGGCCGCGAGGGAGAACGTGAGCAGCGCCGCCAGCAGCGCGGCAAGAAATCTGTTTTTCATATTTTCCTCCTTATTGCCAGTTGTAGATCTGCTGTATCTCGCCGGTGGCGAGGTCGAGGGAACAGAGGGTGCTGGTTGAGGGATCGCGGCCGGCGTTGGCGTTGAAGTAGAGGGTTTCATCGTCGCACCAGAGGAGGGAGAAGCCGTTGACGGGGCCCAGGCTCTCCAGGGACAGCTCCTTTAAAAGCGTCCCCTCAAGGTCGTAGACGAGGACAGTGTCCCCGCCCTCGTGGAGGGGGACGCCCACCATGAGGGTGCCGTCAAAGGGGTTTGCCATGGGGCGGTCGTTCAAAAGGCACAGGCAGCTGTCGGAGAAGACGGCGCTGCCGTAGAGCGTCTTCTCGCTGGTGTCCGCCAGCTTCACCGTCTCGCCGGTAGAGAGGTCCGAGCGCCAGAAATCGCCCCCGGAGAGGTAGAAGTAGATGCTCTCATTGGCGACGTACCATTGGCTGACAGAGACGCCGGTAGTCTCCCACTCGCCCACGGTCTCTTTATCCGGCGTCTCCCAGACCTTTTTCGCCTCGCCAACCTCCAGGGGACAGGAAAAGAGGGTGTCCTTCTGCGTGCCGTCCTCTTGAGTGACGTTGACCATGAAGTAGAGAAGGTCCCCGTCGGCCCAGAGGGTGTAATGGGGCATGGCGGGGTCGTAGGCTCCGTAGCCGCCGGTCGGGGCCTCGGCGTTGTAGTCCCGCCCCCAGATGCGCCGCGCGTCTTTGAGGTCCCCGCCCAACTCCACGGCGTAAATGACGCCGCCGGAGACGAAATAGACCTCTCCACGGTGATAGATGGGTCTGTCATAGGCCGCCGCCCCCAGGTCCATGACCTCCCGGCGCTCCGTGCCGTTGAGAGCCTCGGAGTAGACGCGCTTGCCTCCCGTCCCGGCCTTGGCGTAGAAAAGCCGCGCCCCGTCGGTCCAGAGGCCCATGGCGTCCACGAGGGCGTTGCAGGCGTCGGGGTCCGTGTGGCCGCAGTCGGGTTTTCCGCACAGGACAGTGACCCTTTGAGTGGTCTTGTCCAGGTAGTAGAGCCGGAATTTAAGTCCCGGACCCAGGTCGCAGTTGAGATAAAAGCCCTCTTTTGTCTCGCAGATCCCGTCCAGGTCCCCGGTCCCCGATTGGTGCAGGTTCTTCTGAAACACCGACGTGTCCACGTCCTCCAGAAGGGGCGTTTCCCCGTCATCTCTGCCAACCTCCTCCTCACAGGCGGCGAGGGAGAGGGCCATAAGGGCCGCCAACAGGGCGGCAAGCAGTTTTTTCGTCATGCGAAGACCCCCAAAAAAAGAAATGATCGCGCGGACGGTCCTTCCATCCGCACGATCATTTTACAGTCCGGTTTTAACGAAAAGCTAACGATTTGAAAAAAGCCGCTGTCACAGGGAAAATCGGGCCGTGACGACGGCCCCGCCGTCCTCGGCGTTTTTAAGCTCCAGGCCGCCGCCGTGCTTTTCACAGATCGCCTGGCAAATATATAGCCCTAAGCCGAAATGGTACGTTTTCTCCGTCTGCTCGCCGCTGAAATAGGGCTTCGCGGCGGAGACCAGCTCCTTTTCCTGAAAGCCGCGCCCGTCGTCGGCGACGCGGAGGGTCAACGTCTCCACGTCGCTTTCAAGCTGAGCCGCGATCCTCGTTTTGGCGAACCGGAGGGCGTTGCCCAGCAGATTTTCATAGACCTGCGTCACCGCCGCGGGGTCGATGTTCAGCGCCTCGGCTTCGATGTCGTCGGTCATGTCGCAGGCAATATCCTGCTTTTCGCACAAAAGCGCCGTCGTCTCCCGCAGGCCCCTGACGAAATCGCCTGTCGGCACGGACTCCCGCCGGATGGTGAGGTCGGCCAGCTTTTGCGCCGTGTTCATGCTGTTGACGAACTGCTCCAGCCGTTCCACGTGGGCGGACATGGTGTGGACGGTCTCCAGCACCCGCTCCTTGGGGAGCCGGTCGGTGGGGAGGTACTCCGTGAGCGTGTCCGTATAGCCCTTCAAAACGGCGATGGGAGTGCGCAGATCGTGGGTGTAGGCGTCGTTGAGCTGGTGCTGTTCGTCTATCATGCGCAGCATATGGCGGTTGTTCTCGTCCAGCGCCGAGCGCATCCGCTCAAAGGCGGCGCACAGCCGGGCCATCTCGTCGTGGCCCGGATAGTCCAGGGAAAAGTCCAGCTCGTTTGCCGCGATCCTCTCCGAGGCCGTCTCCAGCATCCGCAGGGGCTTGCGCAGCTTTGTGAACCAGAAAAGCATGGACGCCAGCAAAAGCCCCGTGACGTAGATGAGAACGGGCACCAGCTTGGCCTCGGTCATGGTGTACCGGTATTCCGCCTTGACGTTCTGGGGCAGAGCGTCGATTTCGGCCCAGTACTGATTCACGCTTGTGCTCCCCTCGGACAAGACACTCACATCCACTGTGTCCGCGGGCACGGTGACCTTGTAGGTCCCCTCCCATTCCTGGAACGATTCGGAGGAGCCGGCGTTTAAGTAGCCCGTGCCTGACTTGAGCTGGACGAGCTCATAGTATTTCGCGCCCGTCACCCGGTTGGCGAGAAAAGCGGAGGCGCCAAGCCCCGCCAGGGCGAAGAGGATAAACGCAAGCCAGATCGGGATACTGCGATACCACGCCTTTATTTTACCCATTTGTAGCCCACCCCCCAAACAGTCTGGATATACGGCTTACAGCCCGCGGCGGCCAGCTTCGCCCGCAGGCGGCTGATGTGCTCCATGGCCGTGTTCGGGTCCGCGTCGCTGTCCATTTTCCACAGGCGGTCGAAGATGCGGTCCTTGCTGAAGAGCTGTCCCGGGTGCATGGACAAAAGCTCCGCGATCTCGTACTCCTTCGGCGTCAAGGGGATGACCGCGCCCTTGAAGCTGACCTGGCGGGTGGTGTAGTCGATCGTAAAGTTGTCGTCCAGCATGACCCGGTGCGCCCTCTGGCCGCTCCGGTCCTCCCGGCGCAGATGGGCGGCCACCCGCGCCCCCAGCTCGCTGACGGAGAAGGGCTTGACGATGTAATCGTCGCCGCCCGCCGCGAAGCCCGCCAGCTTGTCCTGGTCCTCGACCCTGGCGGTCAAAAAGAGGATGGGGCACGCTACAACGTCCCGGATCCGGCGGCAGACCTCGATCCCGTCCACATCCGGCATATTGATGTCCAGCAGGATAAGATCCGGCTGCCGGCCGGCCTTTTCGATCCCGGCAAGGCCGTTTTCCGCCAGACAGACACTGTAGCCCTTCAACTCAAAATACTGCTTGAGCATCGCGCCGATATCCTTTTCGTCATCTATGATGAGCAGTGTTTTTCTCATGTGCCACCCCTCCTGGGGACAGTATACACGACAATTTTAACGAAATCCTAACGAACGCGAAAATTTCTTCGCGAATCGTCAGATTTTTTTGTTCCCCCTGAGCCGCTTTTGTCCCATTGTACCCGGCAAGCGGGAGAAAAACAATATCACAGCACCTTTGCAAGCCACTGGAGAGATCCGGTTTTTGGAGAATGACCTCCCTGACCGTATCCCCCATTTTGCCACGGTGAGCGATGCCTTCTGCAACAGATCCCCCGCGTCTTTGACAGACTGAGGCAGCCCTTTCGGGCTGTTATTTTGTTGGACTTGCGTTTTGCCTGTCTTTCGGGTCGCGTTTAAGTCTATTCACGACAAAAGGATTGACAGTCGCTTGAAATTTCAGATAGAATCAAAAATGCCTTACTGTAGGCTGAAAAGACATCGTCAAATAACAACAAGGAGGACCGTCCCGTGAACGAGGAAAGGAAGCTGGACGAGAAGGCGCTGGAGGGCGTCACCGGCGGGACCGGCACGTCCGGAGGCTATGACGAAAGCTTTTTCCGGAACAATTGCGCGGTTTGCGTGAAACACTTCAATGGCTGTCCCTATAACGACGACCCGGCCATAATATACGACGCTTTAGATGGCGGTGAGATCTGCTACAAACGCTCCGGCGGAGGATTTAACAGACCAAAATAAGAAAGGAGGAAAAGAACATGGAAGACGATAAGAGGCTCCCGCGTGGAGAGGTGACCCCCGAACAGGAGAAGGCGCTTGAGGGCGTCACCGGCGGGCTCAGCTTCGGGCCTATGGACGATGTGAGCGAGGTCATGAAACGCGCCGGTCTTTGCCTCGGGTGCGTAAGAAAGGGCGTTGACTGTCCCTACCATGACGACGTGGAGACCATCTATAACACCTATGGCGCGAGCACCCCAGACTGTTACAAATCTGAATAAGGAGGAAATGAACATGACAGACGACAAGAAGACTATGCACGGAGAGGTACCCCCCGAACAGGAGGATGCCCTGGAGGACGTCACCGGGGGAAAGGTGGAGTTCGAAACGCCGGTTTTTGATCCGGGGTACAGTACCATTACGTGCCCCGCCTGCGGGGCCGATATCGACTATGACAACCTTAATCGTCCGAATAGGGTATATTGTTCCGCCTGCGGCCGCTGGTTCCATTACGAGGAAAATACGCTGGTCGAGGGATAACGGTTCATAGAAGGAGGAAATGAACATGACAGACGACAAGAAAATGATGCACGGAGAGATGTCCCCCGAACAGGAGGATGCCCTGGAGGACGTCACCGGGGGCAGGGTCAAGCCTTTCGAAAAGCCGGTTTATGATCCGGGCCCCGATACTGTCCCGTGCCCCGCCTGCGGGGCAGGGATCGACATCGACAGAGTGAATCCTCCGTATAGGGTGCATTGCAACTCCTGCGACCGCTGGTTCCATTACGAGGGAAAGACGCTGGTCGAGGGATAACGGCTTGTAGAAGGAGAAAAATGGAAACACACAAATTATCAGCCGTGAGCCTCGCCATGTTTTACGGGGCGAGCCGGGATTTCGCCAACGCCTTCAGCGTCCGGGTGACGCTGAAAAACCCCGTCGAGCCGGAGGCCCTCCGGAGGGCGCTGGACAAGGCCATGGAGCGGTATCCGTACTTCTCCGTGCGCCTTGCCGCGCGCGGCGAGGACCTGGTGCT
>CANQKZ010000018.1 GCA_947624585.1 uncultured Oscillospiraceae bacterium
ACGAGTCCCTGCACTTATACGATTGAACCGCCGTGTACGGAACCGTACGCACGGTGGTGTGGGAGGTCGGCCCCGTGAGGGGCCTCCTACCCGATTGCGCGCGCCCGGTGACGGGTGAAAGACCAAGCGTGCAGGGCGGGAAAATCAGGATACCGGTAGCAGCTTGAATCGGTGGAGGGTCACCTGGTCCCCGAAGCTGTGGTAGTACCGCTCGTCGCCGTTGAGGATGCGGCCCCGGATCCACTGACCTTTTTCAAAGCGTCCCTCTTCCTTGTTAAGGACCTCCAAGGTTTGACCATCCCTGGAACGGAACCTCACCACGCACCGGATGGCCAGGACAAGAAGCTCATAGTCTCCCAGCTCCACAATGAGACCGCCGCCCATGGGCTTGGCCGGGTCCGGCGGACCATAGAGCACATCCACGGAGAGGTCAGCAAGCTCCACGGTCTCGCTATCCGAATCCGCGGCGCCGTCCCGCAGGAATCCGTAGAGCCGTCCCTGCCGCCTTGCGCTGTTCAGAATGTCCTCCATGGACTCCGTCAGCTCATAGGCGGCGAAGAGCTGCAGACCGTTCCGCTTGACCGCGGTAAGGACCTCCGGCGGGATCTTCAGCAGGGCCATGGTTTGGGCGTCGGCCTCGTGGCTGTCCGCGTCCACGCCCTCTATTCCGAAGGGGGAAAAGCACAGGGCCCCATATGCTCCCAGGGCGTATAGGTAGAAGGCCGCCTCTGTCCGGGTTTCCGGTATGAGAATAGGTCTGTCACCCTGCGCATACTCCCGGAGAACGTCCCGAAAGGCAGGGACATAGATGTCAGGCGCATAGAAATCCAAGCTCGGGGCCGCGGTACTCCAAATCGCGAAGTTCTTGGCTTGAGGCCCGCCGGAGGGGTAGGCATCACCGGGCGTCCAGGGCTCCTGTTCCAGCCATGCGTTGACCCCCATGGGCAGTGCCAGCTCCGCCTTTCCGGCGGAGGCGATCCGCTCCACGGCCCGAGCATAGTGCCAGGCCATGAAGGCCTCATCCGCGTATTCGCCATAGACCTCCTGCCAGGTCCCGAAGGAACCGGCGGGATCGGTCAGCTCATGAGGCACGACGGATCGAAAACGGTTTTCCGCCTCCGGCGAATAGTCTCGGACGCCGCCCAGCAGCCCCACCTCGTTCTCCACCTGGATGAGGATCACGGTGTGCTCCTGGTCCACCTCCCGCAGGTGGGCCGTCAGAGTGGCAAATGCCTTGGCATCAGCCTCGATGGCATCGTCACACAGGGGGGATATGGTAAAAACAGTCCGTCCGTGATACTCAGGATACCCGCTTTCACGGGTCCGCACATACTTGAACCGCTCCCGGTCCTCCTTGACCCAGGCGGGGACATAACTGGACTCACCGTTCTTCCACAGTCCGAACCACAGAAGCCCTAAGCGCATCCCCTCCCGCCGTGCCTGAGCCAACAGTCCATCCACCAGGGTGAAGTCGAAGCTCCCCTCCTGGGGCTCCACACATTCCCAGTAAACGGGCGCCAGAACAGAATTCATGTGCCGTCCCCGCAAGGCGGGCCAAACGTGCTTGTCCATATACGCGAGGCTGGAGGCGGAGGAGTTGTGGATCTCGCCGGAGCGCATGAGGAAAGGCCACCCATTCACCAGAAGCTCGGCATGTTTTCCCTTCCCTGCAATGATTGGAAGTTCATTCATGTAAAGATAGATCCCTTTCACTTGTTTTCTGCCCGCCGGTCAAGACCGTGGCAATGACATTATGTACCTTTCCGTCCCGGAAGTCCAGGGGCGTGTCCCCGGGCAGGGGGACGCCGTCTACGGCCAGGGTCACGGGGCCGGACTCCATGTGGTGGGGGTTTTCGATGGTGATGCGGTAGTCCGTCCCCCGGAAGCGGCGGGTGACGGAGGCGTGGTCCCAGCTGGCTGGGAGGCAGGGGGAGATCGTCAGGCCGTCATAGCCGCGCTTCACACCCAAAATGCCCTCGTAGACCCCCATGAGGCACCAGGCGGAGGTGCCGGTGGTCCAGGACTGGTAGGACTTGCCGTAATATTTCGGGTGGGTGGAATAGCAGTTGGTGAACACCCAGGGCTCCGCGCCGGAGCGGGCGGAGGGGTTCAGATCGCTGTCCGGCATGATCTTCTTCATGGTCTCTACCGCTTTTGAGGCCCGGCCCAGCTTGCAGTCCATCAGAACCTTGAAGCCCGTGGCGTGGCAGTAGACGCCGCCGTTCTCGAAAAGCCCCGGCAGCATTCCGGACATGCGCCCGGCGTGGGGGGTGTAGCCCTCATAGGGCGGCAGGTTCAGGGGGAAGCCGAAGTCGTGCTCCATGCCGTCCACGGCCCGGAGCAGGTCCGGCAGGCGCTCCGGGGGCACCACGTCCCCAAGCACCGCCCAGGTCTGGGCATTTAAATAGATCTTGCTGCCGCGGCTGTCCCTGGAGCCGATGTTCTCCTCCCGGCTCAGAGCCCGCCTATACCACCCGCCGTCCCAAGCGGTCTCGTTGATCCGCCCCTTCAGGGCGGTCCGCTCCCGCTCCAGACCTTCGGCATAGGCCGGGTCCCCGTCCCGGCGCATCAGCTCCGCCAGCTCCCGGAGGGCCAGACAGGTCTGGTGGGAGAGCATCACGGACTCGGCCTGGTCATCGGTGGTGACGTTCAGGGCGTCGTTCCAGTCGGCGAAGCGGATCCGCACAAGGCCGTGGGGACCCAGGTCCGTCAGCAGGCACCGAGCGGCGGCCTTCAGATGCTCCCGGACCGGGGCCTCGCCGCCGTCCTGCCAAGGGAGAGGCTCGTTCAGGATGCCGAAGTCCCCGGTCTCCTTGATGAGCTCGCACACCGCCCAGATGATCCAGAAGGGCTGGTCGGAGTACCTGGTGTCGTCGTAGGGGTACCAGGTCAGCACCGCGTGACCGTCCCGGAACTGGTGCCGGAGGCACTCCAATATCTCCGCCCTGGCCTTCTCCGGCCGGTAGTCCAGCAGGGCCACGGCGATCTGCAAATTGTCCCGGACGCCCTTCTTCCCCACGATGCAGAAGTCCACCTGCTTCTTGACCCAGCCGGACATCAGGGCGTTGATCCGCCCGTCCGGGGTGGAGAGGGTCAGGGAGCCGTACCTGGCCCGGAGTTCCGCCCAGGCCCCGGCCAGGGCGGCCTCCACGGCGTCACCGTTCAGGGAGGCGCCCACCTCCCGGGCCTCCTCCAGGGACTCACTGACGCCGAAGGCGAAGTGGAGGGTCCGGCTCTCCCCGGGAGCCAGGGTCAGCTTGTGTTGGAGGACGCCGCCCAGGATGAACAGGACCCCCGACGAATTTGAGCAGTCCCGGCCCTCCGCCACGATCTCTGGCCGCTGGAACAGGGCGGCGGCGGAGGCATCGGGCCGGGTCAGGGTGGACTCGGTGCCACAGAAGGCGCTCAGGTCCCCATCATAGGCGGCGGGGGGCTCCGAGGAGGCCAGGAAGCCGTTATACCGGCTGTGGGGGGCAAAGGGATGCCGGGAGGCACAGTACACCCCCCGGAGGGGGGCGTCGAAGGAGGTCTCCATGCAACGGTACATCTCATAGTACCTGGGGTAGGCGAAGCCCTCCAGGCTGAAGGTCACGGCGGAGAAAAGGCTGAGGCTCCGGGTTTGCCTGGACTCGTTTTTCACCGTCACCGTCCAAACCTCATGGGTCCCCCGGGTGGGGACGAAGATCCGACAGGAGGCGAAGACCCCGCCCCGCCGGGAGCTCACCGTGCTCTCCGCCAGGCTGTGCGCACAGCGGAAGTCCTCCACGGGCACCCCCGCCGGGCCCTGGCCGGGGCACCAGAAATCCCCTGTGCTGTCGTCCCGCAGGAAGATGTACCGGGCGGAATCGCAGTTTAGGGCGCACATCTCGGCTTTATCCGTTATGTAGTAACTCTTCCCGTGTCCCATCTGGGACACCTGGGCGCAGTAGCCCCGGTCGTTCCAGAGGTAGTTGTACCAGTGCCGGGGCGGCCGGGGCGTGAGGACCACTGCCGTCTCGCCGTTGTTTTCAAAGGTGTGCAGTTTTTCCATGTTGTATTATTCCCTTTCTGTTTTCTCCGGGTGTCCCTTGCGGCTCTCCAAGGCGGCGGTCATCTCCGGCAGGTGCTTTTCCACGTCCACGAAGGGCAGGAGGACGATGTAGGCCGCCGCCAGGATGATGTCAAAGAGGTAGAAGGCCATCGCCATGAAGCTCAGCACCTTGCCCGAGGGGGTGACCCCCACCGCGTCCACGAAGCCTAGCCGCAGGATGGAGGACTCGTAGCCCCCGGCGAAGGGGGCGTAGAGGCCGGATTGGATGGCCGTCAGGATGGACACTCCCAAAAGGCCCTCCAGCCGGAGGCCGGACTTGTACTCCACGCTGTCAAAGGCGAAGCACACCAGGGTGGCCGTCACATAGGCGTTGGGGAGCATCCCAGCCTGCCGGATGAACCCGGCGGCCAGGGCCACGGGCACCGTGGAGGGGAACATCCACCCTAAGACACTCCCCGCCAGCACCAGGCAGTACCCGGTGAAGGTCACGTTGCGGATGCCGAATTTTTTCGCCAGGGGGTAGATGGCGAAGGCGCCGATGCCCAGGGGCACGCCGGTGACCACCTGGTAGACAGTGAACATCATGGGGTCGTTCTCGCCGTTCAGCAGGAATTTGATGTAGAAATACTGGACGTTGCCGCCCTTGAAGTTGTCCACAATGCCGCCCACGGTGGTGAGGATCAGGAGAAGCACATAGTACCGGTTGGTCAGCAGGGCCCGGAGCTGGGCCCGGAGGGGGATGTTGTTCTCCCGGTCCACCCCCACGGTCTCCGCCACGTCCTCGATGACCCGCTCCTTGGTGTAGTAATATTCAATGAGAAGCAGGGGGACGGCCACGGCGGACAGCCCCAGCAGGAGCTGGGCGTAGCCCTCGATGTGGTGCTCCAGCCACAGAGGGAGCACCACCATGTTGATGAGCATCCCGATCACAATGCCGGAGATCAGCGTCCAGGACATCTGGCGGATGAACTTCACCCTTGTCTTCTCACGGGGGTCACGGGTGGTCAGGGAGCAGATGGTGTCCCGGAAGAGGTAGAAGAAGGTGGATCCCACGGTGTGGTAGGCGATCAGCAGGAAGAAGAAGTAGTACCAGTAATTCTCCCCTAGGGTGTTCCCCGGGAAGAGAAAGATCAGTGCCCCTACGGCGATGGATACGAACCCGAAGATCAGGTGCCAGGGCCGCATCCGCCCCTGCCGGGAGCGGGTGTGCTGCATGAGCCACCCGGTGAGGAGGCCTGTCAGGATGGCCAGGAGCTTGGCCGCCGTCATCACCACCTCGTACCGTCCGCCCATGGCCTGGATCATAGCCACGTTGTCGGCGCCGTACATGGCCCCGGTCTGCTGGGTGAAGAACTTCTCCACCAGGGCCGCCACGGTATTCACCACGAAGATGAGCCCCAAGGGCCCCACCAGGTGGCCCAGGATCAGCTCCTTCCGGGTCACCTCCCGGGTCCTGGCCCGGGAGTCCATGAGGGGCTTCTCAAAAAGCCCGTGTTCCAAAAGATGTATGTCCTTCGTTTTCATCATCAGGGCACCCCTTTCGCGGCAGGCAGATTATGTTGAATACCATTATGCCACAGAAAAGGCAAACCGTATTGCGGAATCTTACATTTTATTGCGAATTTTACGCTGCCTTTTCCGTTTCCCGCAAATCATGCGGAAAATGTAATAGATGGAGGCGGCCTGAAAATCGAAATTTACAATAAAAAGAGGTTGATTACAATACAGGCTGGGGCTTATACTGTACAATATCACTATCGCCAAAAGGAGGAAAACGCCATGGGCTTTTCCAAATCATTCTATTGGGGCACCGCCAGCGCCGACTACCAGGTGGAGGGCTCCTGGGACCGGGACGGCAAGGGGCCGGGCATATGGGACGCCCTCAGTGAAGGCCGCATCAACCACGGGGAGGACGGACGGACCTCCTGCGACCACTACCGCCGCTGGCGGGAGGACATCGCCCTGATGCGCCAGATGGGCATGAAGGCCTACCGCTTCTCCGTCAGCTGGCCGCGGATCGTCCCCGCTCCGGGAAAGGTCAATGAGAAGGGCCTGCGCTTCTACCGGAACTTAGTGACGGAGCTGACACGGGTGGGCATCACCCCCATGGTGACCCTCTACCACTGGAACCTGCCCATGTGGGCCCATGAGCGGGGCGGCTGGCTCTGGGAGGGCATCAGCGACGCCTTCGCGGACTTCGTCAGCACCGTGGTGGATGCCCTGTCGGACAAGGTGGACATCTGGCTCACGGTGTCCGACCCCGCCACCTTCATCAATATGGGCTACATGACCGGCGAGCACGCCCCCTTCGAGACCTGTGACCCCGGGGACCCCGGGTATCTGCCGCGCCTTTGCGCCCTCACACGGAACGTCCTGCTGGCCCACGGCAAGGCGGTGAGGATCATCCGGGAGCGAGCCAGGACCCTGCCCCGGGTGGGCATCGCCATGGACTCCTATATGTGGATGCCGGAGGACGACACCCCGGAGGCCATGGAAGCAGCCAGGGCACGGAACTTCGCCCGGGGCACGGACTGCCGCCTCATCAGCTGGTGGATGGACCCCATCCTCAGCCGCACGGCCCAGCCGGAGCTGGACGCGGTCCTCACGGAGGAGGACTACGCCGTCATCTGCCAGCCCCTGGACTTCTTGGGGTGCAACTGCTTCAAGGCCAAGAACTTCGACGAGGACGAGGGCCCCAATCCGGCGGTCTGGCCCGGGATGCCCCGGAACGCCACTGGCTGGCCCATCACCCCGGAGGTGCTCTACTGGGCGGTGCGCTTCTACTACGAGCGTTACAGGATGCCCGTCCTCATCACCGCCAACGGCTTGTCCAACACGGACTTCGTCATGATCGACGGCTGTGTCCACGACCCCCAGCGGGTGGATTACCTACACCGGCACCTAAGGGCCCTGAAGCGGGCCGTGGACGAGGGGTACCCTGTCCTGGGCTACCTGTACTGGTCCCTCTTCGACTGCTTCGAGTGGGCCGAGGGCTACGACAAGCGATACGGCATGGTCTATGTGGATTTCCGGAACCAGAGCCGGGTCATCAAGGACTCCGCTTTCTGGTACGCCAGGATCATCAGAGAGAACGGAGAAAATCTGTAGAATTTCATTATAACAGGAGGAAAATCCATGAAAAAGAACCTGAGCATATCCATCGCCAAGCCCAACCGGGGGTGCTGGGACTTCTCCCATCTGCTGGACGCCCCCGCCGGGAAGCACGGCTTTGTGGAGGTCCGGGACGGGCACTTCTTCTTTGAGGACGGCACCCGGGCCCGGTTCATCGGCTTCAACATCGCCGCCCGGTCCAATATGCCCGACCACGAGACGGCGGAGATCGTGGCCGCCCGGTTTGCCTCCATGGGTGTCAACGTGATCCGCCTCCACGCCGCCGACAACATCATCACCGACGGCCCCACCGACTGGTCCTGCTCCAAGGAGGCCCCCCTGCTGGACTATGAGAGCGGTACGTCCAGAAAATTCCATCCGGAGGGTCTGGACCGGTTCGACTACCTGTTCGCCGCCCTGAAAAGGCGGGGCATCTACCTGCACGTCGATACCTTAGTGGCCCGGTCCTTCGTCCCCGGGGACGGCCTGGACTACCCCGGTACCTTCCCCTCCACCGCCAAGTGCTACCCCACCATGAACGAGCGGCTCATCGAGCTGGAGCAGGAGTATGACCGGACCTTCCTCTGCCATGTGAACCCCTACACCGGCCTTCGGATGGTGGATGACCCGGCGGTGGTCACCGTCCAGATCTCCAACGAGGAGTCCTTCATCAAGGGCACCGACGACACCAACGGCAACCCGGAGTTGGAGGGCTACCGGCAGGAGCGCCGGGATCGGTTCAACGAGTTCCTGCTGATGAAATACCACACCCGGGAGCGCCTGGCCCAGGCCTGGACCCATGAGGGCGTCTGCGCCCTCCGGGAGGATGAGGACCCGGCCCGGCACACCGTGGAGGTGGTCCAGGGCAGCTTCCACCAGCCCACCAACGACCCCAACGGCCCCTGGGACGGCCCCGTCAGCCCCGCCAGGTATGCGGACTATATGGATTTCGGCCTCTGGATGAACCGGAACTACTACCGGCGCATGAAGGACTTCCTCATCGGCCTGGGGGTCCGGGTTCCCATCGTCTGCTCCAACCTCCTGGGCGGCGCGGCGGACGTGTACGGCCATATGGACGGGGACCTGATGGAGAACAACAGCTACTTCAACCACCCCATCCCGCCCTTCGGTTCGGGCTCCTCCCTGTGCGCCGGACCGATGGAATATGTGAGCACAAACCCCCTGACCATTCAGCGGGGCGTGGGATCCGCCGGGACCACCCTCCTGAGCTTCGGGGCCGTGGCCGCCGTCCGGGGCAAGCCCTTCACGCTCAGCGAGTGGAACGAGTACGGACTGCACCCCTTCCACTCCACAAGCATCGTCCAGACCGTGGCCTACGCCTGCCTCAACGACTGGGACGGCCTCATCGTCTACAACCACCACACCGCCGGACGATTGGAGGACGAGCCCGCCGACGAGATCCTCAGCGCCTTCGACTGCTATAACGACCCCTCCATGATCTGCCAGTGGGGCTTCATGGCCTCCGTGTTCTTGAAGGGCCTGGTGAGCGCGGCCAAGACCAGCTTTGACGTGGTCTACACCCAGAACGATTTACGGACCCTGCCGCCCTTCCACTCCATGACCACCACCTTCCTGCCCTACATTGGCCAGTACCGGAACGTCTTTCTGGATGGGGGCGAGACCTACACCGGCGGCGCGGACGTGGCCGTCAACGCCGGATTCCTGGACATCGGGGACCTGCGGCAGGCGAAGCACGGCGTATGGTACGCCTGGAGCCCCTACCGGGACGCCCTCCGCCGTAGCCGGGACGGGAACCGCCTGGCCCGGGCCTCCAGGGGCACGGAGGAGATCGAGCCGGGGGTCCACCTGGGGGACCGGGCTCTGGTCATCGACGACATCGGGGAGGTCTCCGGCGGCGGCGACTACCGTCGGGCGGCCGGCCTCTTTGACCGGGCCATGAAAGCCTGGGGTGTTCTGCCGGAGGGCACGGGCCTGGTGGACGGGAAGCTCATCTCCGACACTGGGGAGATCGAGTTCGACCCGGACCACGCCCGATTTACCATCCGCACGCCGACCTGCTCCTTCTTCTCCGGCGCGCCCACAGGGGAGCTGGAGCTCACCGGCCGGATCACCGCCCGGTTCCAAAATGAGCGCATCTCCGTCTCTGTTCTGCCTGCCGCCGGGGGAGAACTGGACAGCGCCGCGGAATTCCTCATCACCGCCATGGGCCCCACCGGCACTGACGAACAGAGTTTCACCCCGGTGGCGGAGATGTACGGCCTCACTGTCAACATGGTCCGCTTCGACGGCAAGCTCTGCGCTGACACCGCCGAAGGGGAGCTCCTGGTGAAGGCAGCCTCCGCCCGGCTGGAGGTCCTGGACCCCGTGGGGGAGGTCATCGGCGCCGTGGAGGGCGAACTCTCCGGGGAGTGGACCCGGATCCCCATGCCCTCGGAGCTGCCCGGCATCCAGTTCCGGCTGACCATCGCCTGAGCGAAAATTGTAAATCAAATCGAAAATTACAATAAATAAATTATAATTGCAATACTCCCGGCCTCCTGTTTGCTATAATGCAGACAACATGAGGCCGGGAGTTGTTCTACGGCCCAATAAATATTCAAATGGAGGAAATGAAAATGAGTAAGCGCGTTTTAGCCCTGATCCTGGCTCTCACCCTTCTTACCGCTCTCTTGGCCGGCTGCGGCAAGGGCGGGAACAGCGACCTGGGAGAGCTCCCCGAGGACGACGAGTCCCAGACCATCACCATCAGCTACTGGATGTACCCCGATGACTACAGGTATTACAACAGCCTCACCGACAACCCGGTGGTGAAGGTCCTGGACCAGATGTTCAACGTGAAGCTGGAGTTCCAGACCCCCGCTAAGGGCTCCGAGGCCGACAACTTCCAGCTGATGCTGGGCACCCAGGACTACACGGACATCATGAACATGACCTACTGCACCGAGTCATTAGGGACCCTCTATGAGGACGGGGTGATCCTGGATTTAGCTCCATATCTGGACGAGTACTTGCCCAACTTTAAGGCCCTCGTCGAATCCAACGAATCCTTGAAGCGCGCCGTCTATGATGATGAGGGGCATCTGTTTAGTTTGCCCACCATGGATAACCCTGAGCGTACCCAGTGGGGCGGTATGGTCTACCGCAGGGACATCCTGGAAACCATGACAGGTGGAAATGTCCAGTTCCCCTCTGGCAATGAGGAGCCCACCACCGTGGAGGATTGGGACTACATGCTCCCCCTGATGAAACAGTATTTTGAAGCTACCGGTATGGCAGATACCGCCTGCCTCATCCTCCCCGCCATCGGCTACATGGCTACCGGTGAGCTTCAGGCCGGCTGGGGCGTAGGTCCCACTATTGGTCTGGCCACAGATGGGAAGACCGTCACATACGCCCCCGCCGAGGACAGCTTCTACAACTACCTCACCAAGATGCACGAGTGGTATGAGGCCGGCTACATCTATCAGGACTTCGCCAGCCGCACCAACGATCTGTTCTATCTGCCCAACACCGCCCTGACCTACGGCGGAGCTGCCGGCATCTGGTTCGGCCTGCTGGGCCAGCTCTCCGACCGCATGAGCCTGCCTGAGTACGGTCTTAATATGGACGTGCGGCCTCTGTCCGCCCCTCTGGACACCGCCAACGGTGTCACCGCCGCCGATGCCGCCTCCTTTGTCTCCGTGGACGTGATCGCCGAGAACCGCTGCATCGCCGCCTCCGTGGACCCGGCCAAGCTGCCCCGCATCCTGAAGCTCATGGATTACCTCTACACCCAGGAGGGCGCCCTGCTGATGAACCGAGGCCTCAACGCCGAGCAGGCCGCCAACGACGACCTCTACAAGGAGATGGGCTACACCGACGGTGCCTACTGGTTCGATGAGAATGGCGACATCTGCGTGGCGCAGTGGGTGATCGACGCCAATGTTCTTGGCATTGAGCCCATGTCCTTCACCGGACAGCGCATCCAGGGCAAGCGGGATGACACCGAGCCCGACTGGCCTGCCAATAAAGAACGCACCTATCTCGATGATGCCGAGGACAACGCCGACGCGGTCTGGACCATGTACGGCGACGCCCGGGTGATCCCCAACTCCGCCGCCCAGATGACCCCGGAGGAGTCCGAGAAGTTCAACGCCGTGTTCACCGCCGTCAACGACTACGTCAACACCATGGTCCCCAAGTTCATCATCGGCACCGAACCCCTGATCGCGGACAGCTGGAAGGCCTATCTCGATCAGCTGAACGCCCTGGGCCTCCAGGACATCCTTGACGCCCGCCAGTCCGCCTATGACCGGTATCTCGCAAGATAAACTTCCCCCGCATGTTTCCCCCCTCCCCGGCAAAACGGGGAGGGTGACCCTTAAAATTGAACAAGGAGAGTGAGACATTTGGCAGTCAAAACAGCGGCGCGGCAGGAGCCTGTGAAGCTGGCGAAGCCCGGCTCCTGGAAGCGGAACCTCCAGCGGTACAAATCCCTGTACATCCTCACCATCCCCCTGGTCCTCTACTTCTTCATCTTCAACTACGTCCCCATGTTCGGCCTCCTGATGGCCTTCGAGGACTTTAAACCGGCCCGCGGGTTCTTTGGCAGCACATGGGTGGGCTTTAAGAACTTCATCGACTTCTTCACCGCCCCCAACTTCCTGGAGATCCTGCGCAACACCTTTGTCATTTCCGCCCTGGGACTGGCAGTGGGCTTCCCGCTGTCCATCGTATTTGCACTGCTGATAAACGAGATTTATATCAAGTGGTTCAAGAAGACGGTGCAGACCATCTCCTACATGCCCTACTTCGTCTCCACCATCGTCCTTTGCGGGCTGGTCATCGAGTTCTGCTCCACCAACGGCCTCATCACCAACGCTCTGGTAAGTCTGGGCCTGGTGGAACGGCAAAACCTCTTGCAGAACCCCAAATATTTCTGGGCCATCAACCTGATCTCCGACCAGTGGCAGGGCCTTGGCTACGGCTCCATCGTCTTCATCGCCGCCATCACCAACGTGTCCGGCGAGCTCCACGAGGCCGCCGCCATCGACGGCGCCAACCGCCTCCAGCGTGTTTGGCACATCACCCTCCCCGGCATCAAGCCCATGGTGGTCAGTATGCTTATCCTCAAGTGCGGAATGCTCATGACCGTCGGCTTCGACAAGATCCTGAACCTCTATAACACCGCCATCTACTCCACCGCCGACGTTATCTCTACATATGTGTATCGCGTAGGCCTCAACGGAGGGCGGTACGGATACGGCGCCGCCGTGGGCCTCTTCAACTCCGTGGTCAACTTGATCTTGCTCCTGGCATCCAACGCCATCAGTAAGAAGTACGCCGAGCAGTCCCTGTTCTGAGAGGAGGATCGACATGGTAGAAAAACTGACCCCCAGCCGAGTGATCTTCAACATCCTGAACTACGCATTCATGATCCTGTTCTCCTTCGTCTGCGTCATCCCCATCTGGCACGTCCTGATGGCCTCGCTCAGTAACCCGAGGATGCTGATGGCCAATTCCGGCATCATCTTCAAGCCCTTGGGAGACATCACCCTGGACGGCTACCGTATGGTCATGTCCAACAAGTCCATCATCACGGGCTACGGCAACACCATCCTCTATGTCATCGCCACCACCGTCATCATGGTCCTGGGCTCCCTGGTGGGTGGGTTCCTGCTGAGCCACAAGGATTTCAAGCTGAGCCTCCCTCTGGCGCTCTTCATCATGGTCACCATGATGTTCTCCGGCGGCCTGATCCCGGGGTACATGGTGATCCAAAGCCTGGGGATGCTCAACACCCGCTGGGCCATCATCATCCCGGGTTCCATCAACGCCTTCTACATCATGATGATGAAGTCCGCCTTCGATCAGCTGCCGGCGGCCTACGAGGAGTCCGCCACCATTGACGGCGCGGGACCCTTGACCATCCTCTTTGTGATCCTGACCCCGCTGCTGAAGGCAACTGTGGCCGTCATCATCATGTTCAACGTGATCATGCAGTGGAACAACTGGTTCAACGCCAGCATCTACCTCCCCAAGCGTCGTGACCTCTGGCCGTTGGCTCTCTTTATGAGGGAAATCCTCATCAACAACGATACCTCCAAGGTTGCCACCCAGCAGGACGCGGAGAGCGCCTCCAACATGACCGCGAACCTGGTGAAATACTGCGTCACCATCATCGGCACACTGCCGCTGCTGTGCGCCTACCCCTTCGCCCAGAAATACTTCGTTGCCGGAGTGCAGATGGGCGGCGTGAAAGGCTGAACGTCTCCCTTCTCATTCCCCCACAATGCCCCGCCGGAACCTATACCCGGCGGGGCGCTTTCCAATCGACCCTTCAAGGAGCGTGAACAATATGGCATCCTTCTTCGCCTATGACGGCCCCGCTACAAAATGGATCAACCGGTTCGCGGATCTCTTCGTCCTGAACGTCCTCTACGTCCTGACCTGCGTCCCCCTCATCACCATCGGCGCCGCCACCTCTGCCCTGTACTCCGTGACATTGAAAATGGCCCGGGACGAGGAGTACAAGATCATTCGCAGCTACCTCGCAGCCTTCAAAAGCCACTTCGGCCAGTCCGTTGTATTGACCCTGATTTGGGGCTTGTCAGGCGGGTTCATTCTCCTTATACTATATTTATATAACCACCTGGACTTGGGCATCTGGGAGCCCGGCCGGTACATCGTCTACATCGCCCTAGCGGTCCACACCGTCCTCTTCACCTACGTCTTTCCCGTGTTCGCCCGGTTTGACAACACGGTGAAAAACACCCTGAAGAACTCCATGAAGCTGGCGGTGACATACCCCGTGAACACAGTCGTGGTCACGGTCATCAACGGCCTGCCGCTGATTTTGGCGGTGTTCTTCCCCCAGGTCTTTTATTTTATCTTCTTTCTCTGGCTCTTCCTGCTGTTCGCTCTCCAGGCGTATCTCAATTCCATCCCCTTTAGAAGGGTGTTCGGACTTTATGAGCCGGAAAACACAGAGGGTGGAGCCGACGAATTATCATATAAGGAGTGATCAAAGTGGCAGTCATTTTTGCAGGAACAAATCCTAACCCATCTGAACGAGAGACCGGGAACCGCGTTCGTGTGCGCCGCGCCGCGGCGGAATGTGCGGTCCTATTGGAAAACCGCGGTGTACTTCCCCTGTCGGAACATAAAAAGAAAATTGCCCTGTTCGGAGGCGGAGCCCGCTACACGGTCCGCGGCGGTACGGGCTCTGGTGATGTGAATGTCCGTGAGATCGTGAACGTGGAGCAAGGGCTGGAGACGGCCGGGTATACCGTGACCACGAAGACCGTTCTGGATAGATTCGACGCTCAGGTCGAGGCATCCAGGGAGGAATACCGGGAACGGGCGGCCTGTGCTCTGCGGGAGCTGGGACCTATGAAGGCGTGGCAGTTTTTCTTCACTGAGCCCTATGTCATGCCCACTCCGGGCGTGGTGACGGCGGAGGACGTGGAGACGACCCTTGCGGACGCCGCGGTCTATGTGGTCTCCCGAAACTCCGGTGAGGGCGCGGACAGGAAGCTCGCTGAGGGGGACTACTACCTCAGTGAGGCCGAGAAAGAATCCATCAGGAGTCTTTCAGCCAGATACGGTGATCTCGTTGTGGTACTCAACGTGGGCGGTGTGATAGACACAGACTTTCTCCGTGAGACCACCGGCATCGGCGCGGTGCTTCTTTTGAGCCAGCTGGGTTCGGAAACGGGTCATGTCCTGGCGGACATCCTCAGCGGCAGAGCATATCCCTCTGGGAGGCTGAGTACCACCTGGGCGCAAAGATATGAGGATTATCCTAACGCCATGAGCTTCAGCCACATGAACGGTGATCTGAATGACGAGTACTATACCGAAGGCATCTATGTGGGATACCGCTGGTTCGATGCCTTCGGCAAAGCTCCCGCCTATCCATTCGGATACGGGCTGGGATATACATCCTTTGATATGACGGCGGAAAATGTGGCGCTCCGGGGCGAAGAGGTCGAAATTTCTGCCCTGGTCACCAACACAGGCAAGCGGCCGGAGAAGGAGGTCGTACAGGTCTACGTCTCCGCCCCTGACGGAAGGCTGGAAAAGCCGGTCCAGGGTCTGGCGGGGTTTGCCAAGACCTCGGAGCTTGCCCCAGGAGAGAGTGAGCGGGTGTCGGTCTCCTTCTCTCTGAGAAGTCTGGCCTCCTACGACGAATCGCGGGCCGCCTGGATCCTGGAGCCGGGGGAGTACATGGTTCGGGTGGGCCGTCACTCCCGGGATACCCATGTGGCCGCAGTGCTCACATTGGATGAGGAAATCGTCACGGAGCAATGCGAAAACAGGCTCTCCCTGGATGTTCCCATGAAGGAACTGACCGCCAGAGACGCGGAGCGTTTTCGTTTTGCGGATGACCCCAGGGAGACAGCTTCAGCAGTGCGTATCGCCATCGAGCCCGAATGTGTCAACCTCACGGAGCATACGCACGCCGCTGTGGACCGGAGCCGCGTAACGGATCTGTCAAATGAGGAGCTGGCGACACTCTGCGTGGGCTCCGCCAGATACGTCGACGGAGAGACGTCGATCATTGGGAACGCCTCCAACCTGGTCCCCGGCGGCGCAGGGGACACCACCTCGGCGCTTTTGGACAGCCGCGGCATTCCCAACATCACCACCGCCGACGGTCCTGCCGGACTGCGGCTGGACCGGGAATTTCGCGTGGGCCCCGACGGGAACGTGGTCACCGAGTGGAAACCGCCGGTGGAGGACCTGGAGGGCTGGCCGGAGCAGCCTGTCCCGGAGGGCAGTGTCACGCACTATCAGTTCTGCACAGCCATTCCCATAGCCACAGCTCTGGCGCAGAGCTGGAACCTTCCGCTGATTGAAGATATGGGAGACCTTGTGGGCAGCGAGATGGAGGAGTTCGGCGTCAACCTGTGGCTGGCTCCGGGGATGAATATCCATCGGAACCCTCTGTGCGGAAGAAACTTTGAATATTACTCCGAGGACCCGGTCCTGGCGGGACTTTGCGCCGCCGCGGACACGGCGGGCGTCCAGCGCCATCCGGGACGGGGCGCGACGATCAAGCACTTCGCCTGTAACAACCAGGAGGACAACCGTCAGCATGTGTGCGCCCACGTCAGTGAGCGTGCGCTCAGAGAGATCTATCTCAGAGGCTTTGAAACTGCGGTGCGTACTGCACAGCCGGAGGCGTTGATGAGCTCCTACAATCTTCTGAACGGCGTCCACACCGCCAACAGCTTCGATCTTCTCACCGGAATTCTCCGGGAGGAGTGGGGGTTCAAGGGCTTGGTGATGACCGACTGGGGCACTACCTCCGACGGGATGCTGGATTTCGGCACCTCCCAAAAATACGGTTGCTCCGCTCCCGGAGAGTGCGTCAGGGCAGGGAACGACCTGATCATGCCCGGCTCCAAAGCCGATGTGCGGGGCATCCTGGACGCGCTGGGCTCGGGATGCCTCACACGGGAGGAGCTGGAGACCTGCGCCGCCAGGATCGTGCAAGCCGCGGAAAAATTTGCTTTGAAAAAAGGAAATTGAACTATGGAAAACTATCTCAACGTCTCGCTCAGCCCCGAGGACCGCGCCGCTGCGCTCCTTGCCGATCTCAGCTTGGAGGAGAAGCTGGCCCAGGTGAACGGCATTTTCCCCTTCGGACCCCTTGTCACGGACTATGACTATATCCGGGAGCATGTACAAAACGGCATCGGCGAGGTCAGTACCTTAGAGGTCCGGAGCATGAAGACGTTGGAGGAGGCCGCCACCTGGCAGAGGCGGGTCCAAGAGATCGTGCTGGAGGCCAGTCCCCACCGGATCCCCGCCATCTTCCACATGGAGGGGCTCTGCGGGACCTTCATCCAGGACTCCACCAGCTTCCCCTCCGGCATCGCCCGGGGCGCCTCCTTCGACCCGGAGCTGGAGGAGGCAATCGCCCGGACCGTGGCCCGGCAGGAGACGGCCTGCGGCATCACCCACATCTTTGCCCCGGTGCTGGACGTGGCCCGGGACCCGCGCTTCGGCCGCACCGGGGAATCCTACGGCGAGGACCCGGCGCTGGCCTCCGCCATGGGCGCGGCCTACACCCGGGGAGCCCAGGGGACCGGGACGGACGGCCGCCGGGCGGACTGCGTGGCCAAGCACTTCCTGGCCTTTCACACCGCCCAGGGGGGCATCCACGGCACCGTCAGCGAGATCCCTCCCCGGCCCATGGCAGAGGTGTTCGGAAAGCCCTTCCAGGCCGCCATTGCGGAGGCGGACCTCCACGGCATCATGCCCTGCTACTGCCCCATCGACGGGGAACCCGTGTCGGCCTCCAAACGCATATTGACGGATCTGCTCCGGGAGGAGATGGGCTTCGACGGCGTCGCTGTCAGCGACTACGGCGCCGTGGGCCAGGTCTTTGAGACCCACCGCATCGGCGAGACCTTGGGGGAGGCGGGCCTCCGGTGCATGGAGGCCGGTATGGATGTGGAGCTTCCCGAGACCACCGGCTTCGGCCCGGAGCTCCGGCGGCTCTTCGAGACCGGAGAGGCCGACAGCGCGATCCTGGACCGGGCGGTGTTCCGGGTCCTGACGGCCAAATTCCGCATGGGCCTCTTTGAGCACCCCTTCGCCCTGGCGGGGGAAGCCCTGCAGGCCGCCGTGGTCAGCCCGGGGGACCGGGAGCTGAGTCTGCGCTCCGCCAGGGAGTCCCTGGTGCTTTTGAAAAACGACGGGGCCCTGCCCCTCTCCAAGGACATCAAGACCCTGGCCGTCATCGGCCCCCACGCCGCCTTTGCCCGGAAGATGTTCGGCGGGTACACGCACCTTTGTATGCAGGAGTCCACCTTCGCCGCCGCCAACTCCATCGCCGGGGTGGCGGGCACGGTTCAGGCGGACCCGGCCGCCATCGTCACGGTCCCCGGCACCTCCATCCAGTCCGACGAGGCCCCGGAGCTGGAGGATATTTTGCGCCGCCAGAAGCCCGACTGCGTGAGCCTCCTGACGGAACTCCAAAACCGTCTGCCGGGGGTCAAAATCGTCTATGCCTACGGCTACCCCATCGCCGGGGAGGACCGGTCCCGCTTCCCGGAGGCCCTGGAGGCGGTGCGCCGGGCCGACGCAGCCATCCTCACCCTGGGGGGCAAGCACGGCACCTGCTCCCTGGCCTCCATGGGAGAGGGGGTGGACGCCTCGGACATCAACCTCCCGGCCTGTCAGGACCGGTTCATCGAGGAGGCCGCCGCCCTGGGGGTGCCCCTCATCGGCGTCCACTTCGACGGGCGGCCCATCTCCAGCGACGCCGCCGACAGGCACCTCTCCGCCATTCTGGAGTGCTGGAGCCCGGCGGAGACCGGGGCCCAGGCGGTTGCCGACGCCCTGCTGGGGGTCACGGACCCCGGCGGACGCCTGCCGGTGACCGTGGCCCGGTTGGCGGGGCAGATCCCCGTCTACTATAACCACCCCCGAGGCTCGGCCTGGCACCAGAGCGGCAGCATCGGCTTCGCCAACTATGTGGACCTGCCCCACGCTCCCAGGTACCCCTTCGGTTACGGCCTGAGCTATACGAGCTTTGACTATACCGATTTGGAGCTCTCCGAAAAGGAGATCGGCCCCGAGGGATCGATCAGCGTCTCCGTCACTGTGAGGAACACCGGCGCCGTCCCGGGCTCCGACGTGGTCCAGCTCTACATCACCGACGAGCGGGCCAGTATGGTCCGGCCCGTGCTGGAGCTGGCGGGCTTCCGCCGCCTGGACCTGGCCCCCGGGGAGGCAAAGCGGGTCACCTTCACCCTGCGGGCCTCCCAGACGGCCTTCCTGGACCGGGAGACGCGCTGGAAGGTGGAGGCGGGGAAGTTCACCCTGAAGATCGGAGCCTCCAGCGAGGACATCCGCCTGACAGGCTCCTTCCGGGTCACGGAGAACGCCTGGATCAGGGGCCGGGACCGGGCCTTTTACGCCAAGAGCCGTGTGGAGGAGGTTTGACCATGGACAACAAGACCCTTGCCCGCGCCATCGTGGAGAGCTCCGCCGTCCTGCTGAAAAACGACGGCCTTCTGCCTCTGCCTGTACCCAGCCGTGCCGCCTTTTTTGGCCGCCCCCAGCTGGAGACTATATACTCCGGCAACGGCTCCGGCTCCGTGGACACCTACGAGCCGGTCCGCGGCTTCCTGGACCAGTGCCAGGCGGCGGGGATCGAGCCCTGCCCCGGACTTGCGGCCTTCTACCGGGAGGCGGTCCCGCCCCAGGAACCGGTGGACGCAGACCCGGAGGTCTTCAAACACGCCCTGGCCTGCGGGCTCATGTACGAGGTCTTCGGAAAGTATCATCCCCCCAAGCCGGAGCCCACGGTGCCAGACGACCTCATCGTCGAGGCCCGGCGCTTCACGGACACCGCCCTCCTGTTCCTGGGCCGGGATTCCGGCGGGGAGGAGTGCGACAGACGTATTGAGGGGGACTACACCCTCTCGGACTCTGAGAGAGAATTGGTCCAAAGGGTCTGCGGCGCCTTCCCAAAGGTGGCGCTGATCCTGAACATCAACGGTCTTATCGACTTATCCTGGACTGAGGACTGGCCGTCAATCAAGAGCATCCTGTACATCGGCGTCTGCGGTCAGGAGGGCGGGGCGGCCCTGGCCAGGCTTCTCACGGGCCGGGTCAGTCCCAGCGGCAAGCTGGCCTTCACCGTGCCCCGCCGCCTGGAGGACGTCCCCTCCGCCGGACACTTCTCCTTCAACAAGGACGACCCGGACTCCATCCTCACCTACGAAAAGTATGGCCTGGACCCGGAGAAAAACGGCAGCCGGGGGTTTGCAAAAAGTCCCGTGACGATGTATCATGAGGATATCCTGATGGGCTACCGGGGCTTCGACGCCCTGGGCATCCGGCCCCTCTATCCCTTCGGCCACGGCCTCAGCTACACAGCCTTCGCCGTGACGCCCCTCTCCGCCGAAAAGACCCCGACGTGCCTCCGGGTCACCGTATCGGTCCGCAACACGGGCCGCGTCCCGGGCCGGGAGACAGTTCAGCTCTATGTGTCCCCCCGGGGCACAGCCAGCGGCCGGGCCCCCAGGGCTCTGGCGGGCTTTGAGAAGACCCCGGAGCTGGCCCCGGGGGAGACCGTCACGGTCACGGTCCCCGTCCCCTGGCGGGAGCTGGCCTGTTACCGGGAGGCGGACGCCGCATGGGTCATCGAGGCGGGCCTGTACGAGCTGCTCACCGGCGGCGGGCCGGATTCCCTGAGCCTCTCCGCAAAGGTCCGCGTCCGGGAGGACATCCCTCTGGAGACCTGTGAAAACCGCCTGGGCCTCCGACACTGCAACCGGGGGAAGCTGGATATTCTCCAGGCCCCCCACACGCCCCTCCCCCCGGAGGAGCCGGGGGAGATATTACTGACTTCGGCCGACATCCGCCCTGCCATTAAGAGCGAGACCGCGCCCCTGCCGGACCTCAGCGACCTCACCGATGAGGAGCTGGCCTCCCTCTGCGTGGGCTACGGCCCCGGCATCCCCTTCGCCGCCATCATGGCCGTGGACGCCCCTTCCGCATTGGCGGGTGAGGACGGGGAGCCCCTGACGGCCAGCGACCACCCCACGGGCCTGCCGGGGTATGTGTCCTCGGCCATGCCGGACCGGGGGATTCACTCCGTCTTCTACAAGGACGGCCCCTCTGGGGTGGGGGGCACTGCCTGGCCCACCCAGATGCTGGCGGCCTGCTCCTTTGACCGGACCCTGCTCTACGCCTTCGGGGAGGCCATCGGCCGGGAGTGCGAGGCCCGGGGCGTCAACGTCTGGCTGGGCCCTGCGGTAAACCTCCACCGCCACCCCCTGGGCGGGAGAAACTTTGAATATTACTCCGAGGACCCGTTCCTCACCGCCGAGCTGGCCTTGGCCGTGACCCAGGGGGTCCAGGAGAACCACCCGGTGCTGGTCTGCCCCAAGCACCTGGCCGCCAACGAGCAGGAGACATACCGCCGGGGCAGTGCCAGGCTCCGCTATGACGCCGCGGACTCCATCCTCACGGAGCGGGCCCTGAGGGAGCTCTATCTGCGGCCCTTTGAGAGGCTGGTCCGGGAGGGGGGCGCCGCCTGCCTCATGACCTCCTTCAATAAGCTGAACGGCACCTTCGCCGGGGGGAGCCGGGACCTGTGTACCCACATCCTCCGGGAGGAGTGGGGCTTCGACGGGGCGGTGGTCACCGACTGGGGGGACATGGACACGGTGGTGGACGGAGCCGACGCCCTGGCGGCTGGCAACGACATCGTCATGCCCGGGGGACCCCCGGTGATCCGTCAGATTCTGAAGGGCCTCCGGGAGGGACGGCTGACCCGGGAGGCCCTGGAGACTGCCGCGGGCCGTCTCCTCCGGCTCTTGGAGAGAGCCGGCAAGCTCCAAAGCACCCCCGTGCGCATATGATTTATGATCAGGGAAAGGAGA
The DNA here is from genome assembly GCA_947624585.1 of uncultured Oscillospiraceae bacterium. Taxonomy (GTDB): domain Bacteria; phylum Bacillota; class Clostridia; order Oscillospirales; family Oscillospiraceae; genus RUG626. The sequence continues at coordinate 21,514 of CANQKZ010000018.1, forward strand.
CACCATGGACGTTCGGATCACCGACTGCTGCGCCCTCTTTTATAACGCCACCGGCATCCCGGTCAGCTGCTTTGACCCGGACGGACAGATGGAGGTCACCTACCCCTTCCTGCCTACCAGCTTCTGGAACATCTTCCCCAAGGGCGGCGGGCAGAGGAATCCCGACCTCTACATCACCGAGTCCCAGGGAATGTACGGCCGGGTCCTCCTGCCCGACGGGTGCTCCGTGGTCCTGGGTCCGGCCTACTCCGTCCCGGCCAGCGAGGATATCCTGCGGGCCTACATGCGGGAGGCTTTCATCCCTTTTGATCAGGAGGACGCCGCCCGGGCCCTGCTATACGCCGCCTCGGGGATCAGCTACATCCGGTTCCTCCAGAACATCTGCTTCCTCCACTACTGTCTCACCGGGGAGTTCGTGGACCCAGCGGGCCACTTCGGCCTGAACGACGCGGAGCGGGCCTTTGACCTTCGCTCCCGGCAAACCAGGAGCATCATGGAGGCCCGGGAGAACCGGGAGGCCACCTCCCACAACTCCTACCTCTTCGAGCAGAAGCTCTTCGCCATGATCCGGGCAGGGGACGTGGACAGGCTCCACAGCTTCCTGGCGGAGAACGGCACCACCAACATCTACCCCGGCAGTCTCGCCGACTCCCCCCTCCGGCAGGCCAAGGACCTGTTCATCGTCACCGTGACCAAGGTGGTCCAGCTGGCCGCCATCCCGGGGAAGCTGGACCTGGAATTGGCCTATCAGCTCCAGGACAGCTATATCCAGGAGTGCGAGAAGTGCCTGACCCTGGCGGAGGTGGAGCGGCTGGAGTTTCTGATGGTCACGGACTTCTGCCGACGCCTGGGTACCAGCAGGGCTCCGGAGGGGATCTCCCAGGAGATCTATCAGTGCATGAGCTTCATCCACGAGCACACCAACGAGGAGCTGGCCGTCACCGACGTGGCGGACTTCATCGGCCGGAGCCCCTCCTACCTCCTGGCCCGGTTCAAAAAGGAGGTGGGCGTCAGCGTGGGTGCCTACATCGCCCAGTGCAAGCTGGAGGACGCCGCCCACCTGCTGATCTACAGCGACAACTCCCTCTCCGCCATCAGCAACTACCTGTGCTTCTCCAGCCAGAGCTACTTCCAGAACGTCTTCAAAAAGCAGTACGGTGTCACGCCGCTGCAGTACAGGAAGGAACACCGGAAATGACCAAAACGCGCCGCCCCGATCGGAAGGGGCGGCGCGTCAGTATATCGGACAGTGTCACGGGCGGATTTGAGATCCACCCGTGATCGTTTTACCGGACCACATGGTGCCCGGAGCTCAGGGTCATGGTCCTGCCGTCGGGCCAGGTGACCTCACACTGGGTGGACACCGGCACGTCCAGCGTAAATTCCATAGTGCCCTCCCGGAGCTCCCAGCGGACCCGGATCCTCCCGTAGGGGGAGTCGAAGCCGCCCTGACACCAAGTAAGCCCGCCGCCGGACAGAGGCCGCACCCGGAAGCGCCTGTACCCGGCCTCCAGGGGCTCCAGCCCCAGGACCCGGCGGTACAGGAAGGCCCCCACGGACCCGTAGGCGTAGTGGTTGAAGGACACCCCGCTGTCGGAGACACAGTGGTGAGCGTCGTGGACCTGGGCATCCTCCGGGATGTTGTCCCAGCCCTCCCAGAAGGTGGTGGCCCCGTTTTTGACCTCGTAGAGCCAGGAGGGGCAGGTGTCCTGATAGAGCAGCCGCCAGGCGGCCTCCGGCTGGCCGTGGTCCGCCAGGGCGAACAGCAGCCAGGGCGTCCCAGTGAAGCCCGTGGACAGGTGGTCCCCGTTCTCCCGGACCAGCCGGGCCAGGTTCTCCGCCATAGTTTCGGCGGTGTCCCCCTCTGCGATGCCGAAGGCCAGGGGGAGCACATAGCCCGTCTGGAATTCCTCCGGGGTGAGCGTCCCCATCCCGTCTGTGAACACGTCGAGGTATGTCTCCCGGACCTCCCGGTTCAGGGCCTCAAAGGCCTGCTGGTCCTCCCGGTATCCCAGAAGTCCCGCGGTCTCCGCCAGAATGGCGCTGGTCCGGGCGAAGAAGGCGGTGGCCACCCAGGGCCCCCGGTCCATGCACTGCTGGGGGGTGAGCCCCGGGGCGTTCCAGTCCCCGAATTGGAACAACAGCTTCCAGACCCGCTTCTGAGCCGGGTCCTCCGGGGCGTGAGCTCCTGCCAAATGCTCCACGGAGTCCAAGTATTTCTTCATCACCGGGTACATCCGTCGCAGGAGCTCCAGGTCCCCCCGGGCCTCGTACTCCGCCCAGGGCACCAGGATACAGCAGTCGCCCCAGCAGGCGGTTGGCACGGAGGGCCCCAGGCTCTCGATGTTGGGGACCACGAAGGAGATGCCGCCCTCTTCTGTCTGCTCCGCTGCCACATCCCGGAACCATTTGTCCAGAAAACCGCTGATGTCGAACTCGTAGCAGGCGGTGGGGGCGAAGACGGAGATGTCCCCGGTCCAGCCTAGGCGCTCGTCCCGCTGGGGACAGTCGGTGGGCACTTCAAAGAGATTGGACTTGCCACTCCAGCGGATGAGGCTCTGGAGCCGGTTCAGCCGCTGGTCGGAGCAAGCGAAGTCCCCAGTCTCCCGGAAGTCCGAGTGCAGCACCAGGGCGGAGACCTCCACGTCCCCGGGGTCGATGCCGTCCACCTCCGCATATCGGAAGCCCATGTAGGTCATCCGGGGGGAGTAAGTCTGGCGGCCCTCCCGGCAGACGTACCTGGCCGTGGCCTTGGCGGTGCGGTTGGAGGCCGTACAGATTTCTCCGTCAAAGAGCGTCTCCGCGTGGCGCACGGTGACCACCTGGCCCCGGCGGCCCCGGATGTCCAGGGAAATGGCCCCGGCGAAGTTCTGGCCAAAGTCGTAGATCATCCTGCCGTTCCGCCCCCGGAAGGCCTCCACGGGCCGCATGATGCCCTGGACCCGCACCGGCGGACCGTACTGGAGCCGTATGTCCGGGTGGAGCTCCGGCTCGGTCTCCTCCGCCGGGCGCCAGGAGATCGTCTCCGGGTCCACGGTGGCGTCGTAGGTCTCCCCGTCGTAGAAGTCCGCCCAGCGATAGGACCCCTCCTCCGTCACCTGCCAGCTGCTGTCGGTGACAATTCTCTCCCGGGCCCCGTCCTCATACTCCAAAAAGAGCTCCAGCAGCAGAGCCTGCCGGGGGGCGCTGATGCGGGTGAGGCTGTTGTAGGTGAACCGCCCCACGGCCCAGCCGCCCCCCACCACGGCGGTGATCTCGTTGTCCGCTTGCAGAAGCTCCGTCACATCGTAGAGCTGGTACTGCAAATTGGTCCTGTATGTGGTGTACCCCGGGGCGAAATAGTCCCGCCCCGCTTTGACGCCGTTGATCGACAGCTCATAGACACCGATGGCCGTGGCCGTCACCCAGGCCCGGCGGAGCCCCTGGCGGCAGGAGAATCGCTTTCGGAAGGTCATAGGCAGAGGCGACTCTGTCTCTTCAAATTCATAGGCCCCGTCTGTGATCCACCGGGCCTCCCAGGGCAGGCCCATCCGACCGGTCCGCACCATCCGGGTCTCCCGGGCCTCGTTCCCTAAGTCATCCCGGGCGGTGATGACCAGAGGCACCTGGCTGAAGGACTCCTGCAGAGCTCCCTCAAGCCTGACCCCGGTCTGTACCACGGTCTCCGCCCGGACATCCCCCAGCACGATCTCCGCGGACGCAAGGCACGCCCCCGGCCTCCCGCTCTCCAGCCCAAAGGCCACTCTTGGGCTCCGCTCGTCGGTGGCATATTCCGCCGTCTGATTCTCTACCTTGATATCAGTGATTTTCCAATCTGCCATCCCGGCACCTCCTTTTTCCCCATTATACCGCCCTTACCACCTGATGTATTGTAAAATCAAATGAATAATTGTAGAATTCCACTTCCAAAAAGACGCACCTTGACCCTGCACACCCCAAAACTTTGCGTATCTCTCTGAATGATCTTCCCGTCCAGTGCCGGGAGCCATTTGCGGCTGAAGGTGGTGGTGCCGAACCAGGCGTCAAAATTGGTGACGGGCAGGACGACCCAATCGGAGTCGACGGGCTTGTTGGCAAGGCAATAGGCGACGAGCGTTTGGGCGGCCTCAACGGGAACGCCGGGAGGCGTGACGGCGGCGATTCGAGACAGTTCTTCGTCTGTAAAAGGTATTTCCGTGTCCCGCAGCGGTCCAAGCTCCAGAGCGTCAGCGAGGATGCCATCCAGATTCAGAAGCCATGCGTTATCCCCGGAGGAGAAGATGGGGACCTGGAGCTGGATGACTTTGTTCCGCCAGGCGGCATTGAAGGAGCTTGCCAATGTCTCACAGTGTTTCTGCGCGTGGGCGGAGGTGACCTTTGGATTTGTCCGGACAAAGGAAATCATGCTGTGGACGTGCCGGTAAAGCCATCCTTTTCCCTCCGAATCCACCAGCTCCGGGAACTCCACGTTATACTCTGAAAAACAACATCTGAACTGCCAGCCCTCCCGGGGGCTGGCTTTTTTGCTGTCAGGGATACTGCACCAGGCCAGAAGCGCGCGGCGGGCGCGGTCTATGTCTGGTGTGTCACTATCGAACAAGTACCCCCGCGCTATGATCGTCAGCACCCGGCCGAAGCCCTCGAAGTGCTCCAGCATATCGAAGGTGAACCGGCGCATCCACGCCACATCCTTCTTGCCGGCGGCGGCGTACTCCACCAGGCCGGTGTAACATTTGAATTCTTCTACCTCATTGATCATCCGGCGTCCACCTCCGCGCTTCCTTCTCTATCTGCCCCGGCAGCAGGTCCCACAGTAGATTCCGCCTGCCCAAAGCCACCACACCAGGGAATCAATATACCGCTTTGAAGCGCAAAAACGGGAGCGCAAAACCGCGCTCCCGTCGACTTTATTGAATACAGGCCAAGAGAAGCCCTCTGTTACGCCGCCTCGGAGTAGTCGATGATGGAGATCTGCTGCATCAGCTTTTTGGCTGTCTCAATGATCTGCTCCAGCTTTTGGACCACATCGGCGGTGTAGATGACCTCGTTGCATTGGGTGCATTTGTAGCAGGGGACATTACGGACGATGATAAGACACTTCCCAAGGTCCGTGACGCTGGTGGTAAACCCCTTTTCAGCGGCGGCGCCGCAGGATAAACATTTCATAGTGACCGCTCCTTTCTTGTCCTAAAATCAGATTTCCATACTTTTTCATCCGGGAAATAGGCAGTGATCAGATAGATAAACTCGCCGTCCTCGCTCATAACCGCGTGGATAGGTTTATTCTTTGCGGAATGTCCGAGGATCAAGCAGCTGGGGAAAGGTTTATCGTCCTCATACTGCTCAATGATTTCGCCTGACGCTATACAGCATATGATATCCGATACCGTGATCCCACGTTCAACAAGCCGAAGGCGGGCGTGTTCCGTGATCGCTATCCGATCCGGCTTACAGAGAGCTTTGAGGGCCGCAAGATCCAACGCGCGTCACCACCTCCTTGTTTTTGTAATATAGTATATCACTTTTTCGGGTGACCGTCAACGTTCGTCGCTGCCATATTTTCCGCACGGCCTTGCGATTCAGATACCTGTCCAGGTCCGGCCTGACGCCGCTCTTGGCCGCGTCGATCTCCAGCCCCACTAAAATGGACAGCGTCTCCGCCTCCTGCCTGTACCGCTCCCGTTCCTCGGCGGCGGAGTTCTCATCGTAAGCGATAACGCTCCTGCTGAAGGCGGCGTTGCAGATCTGCCCCACCCGGGAGGAGAAGGTGTCCCGGACCGTGACGAATCGGTCGTGCCAGTCGTTGGCGTCACGGATCACCGGCTCCTCGGAGGGGATAAAGAGAAGCGGGAGGTTGTCCCAGTTGTCGATGTGGCCGAGCTCATAGTTTCGCTTCACGCACCGGTTCAGGACCGGTTCCGCGATGGTCTTGACCATGTCCCCGTCGCAGTCCGCGCCGCCCAGACGCTCCGCGGTCAGCATGCTGGCGTCCACCATCACCAGGTCCGTCAGGTGGCCGAGGTAATACTTCCGCATGTTCTCCGGCCTGCCGTAGGGCTCCAGCCGGATCTCCTCGTTCCGGGCGATGTGTGGGTTGCGGAGAAGGGTGCAGGTGTCCCCGGCCTCATACGCCGCTCCGGGTGCGTAGAAGGAGTTGGATTTGAAGTGCGTGGTCATGGCGGCACGGTAGAAGGTCCGCTGGCGGCTGGTGGCACTTTTGAAGACCTCCGTGTGGTCGATGAGGAAGGCCAGAAAGTCCAGCAGGTCGCCGGAGAGGAAGCGGTTGTCCCCCTCCACCAGCAGCCGCCCCAGGGCGTACTGCTTCAGAGTGTGCTTGGCCATGCTGTCCAGCTGGTCGGTGAATACCGGCTCGTTGATGAACAGCGGGTTCTTCCAGAGCACCTTCGCCCGGACATCGTTACCCTCCGTGAAAACAGACAGCCTGTACGCGGGGCTGGCGCACAGGTCGTAGTACCGTTGCTCCGTGGCCTTGGTGATCCACCGGCGCGCGTCGATACCGGGACTGTAGTCCCAACCCAGCGGCAGGTCCGCCGGTCTGAATTCCTCCTCCGTCATGGACAGCGTGTTCAGGAACTGGTAGTTGAGTTCCGTGTATCGCTCCGGCTTGGGCTTGCCGGCGTTGGTGACGTAGAGAGCGTGGCCGTATTTCGTGAACCGCTCCCAGTAGCCATTCCAGCTGAGATGGTTTTCCTCCATCCACCCAAGACCCTTGACCATACTCCGGGTGAGGATGACATCCACGCCATCCACCGGATGGCGGACGCCCCAGATGTCCGTGACGCAGCTACACCCGGCGCTGTGAAGGAAATTCTTAAAGTCCACCTCATGGAGCATCCCCTTGACGAAGGGGAGCCGGACCTGGAAGGAGTGGTGAGTATGGCGCCCGCAGATTTTCTGTCGATGAGCTTGGCGTACTCCGGCGAGATCAGCCCCTCGCCGTCAAAGCGCTTGACCTCGAGGGGGCGCGCAGACTCCGGCTCCACCCGGTGGTATCTCCTGACACCCTCCCGGACAGTCTCGCCCTCTACGGTGACGATCTTGGAGCTGACCTCAAACTCCTCATTCTCCACCACCACGACCCTGCCGGGACGGGCGATGTCTATCCCGTCTATCCGCGTCCCGCTTGACAGCATCAGCCCGTTGTAGGCGTAGAGCTTGGACAGCTGGCACCGGCCCACTTTCATGTCCAGCATGATCCGCCGCCGGACCTCGTCGCGGAGGTCCGCCCGGATGAAGGACAGCCGCCCCTGACGGCTCATACTGCCGGAACGCTCAAAGGCGACATAGCTGTGTTCGCCAGTGCCAAAATCCAGCGTGACTCCCTCCGGCCTGAAAAGCGACTCCGCTTTCTTCTGCCGGTCCTGGTCGGCCCGGTCAAAGATACCGGCGAAGTCCATGTAGAAGATGACGCCAGATAGCTCCGCGCGAATACGCTCACCGCTCGCCGAGGGAAACGCCCCTCCGTGCAGGACGCACATGGTCTGGTAAAAGAGGGCGTTGTCCTCCTGCTCGTTATTCCCGTAGACGACGCATCGGCGTGTGGCGCTCTCGTCCAGGCAAAATGAAAAACGGTCTCCGTCCTCCCTGGCGTACCCAAGTACCGCTCTGGCGGAGAGACGGTGGATCAGATACTTCACGCTCAATTTTTCCTCACCTGCCTTTTCCAATCCTACCACAAAACACCTTCTGAGACAATATAGAAATTGCTCCCACTTTTGTGAGGAGCTAAAAAAATTGCCAAGGAGGTATTGAAATGGCAAACAACAACCTCACCGTCATCGACGGTGAGACCCTGGCGGACATGAGGCTGCCGCCGGCGTAGTACTGCGTGAAGTCTCTGCTCCACCAGGGCGTGACGATCCTGGGCGGAGCGCCGAAGATCGGGAAGTCCTGGCTGGTGCTGGATCTGTGCGTCCGGGTGGCGAAGGGGGAGAGCGTGTTCGGAATGGAGATGAAGCGCGGGACCACGCTCTACCTCTGTCTGGAGGACACCCTGCGGAGGATACAGCACCGGCTGGTCAGTCTCACCGACGAAGCTCCCGCCAACATGTTCTTCTCAACGGAGGCACGGACGCTGACCGACGGGCTCTGCGACCAGGTCAGAGGGTTCGTAAGAGCTCACCCCGACACGGTCCTCGTTGCCGTAGACACGTTCCAGGT
>CANQKZ010000019.1 GCA_947624585.1 uncultured Oscillospiraceae bacterium
CTCGGCTTCAAGGTCTTCTGCGTGGACGGGACGGAACAGATCGAGGAGGTACTCAATGCGATACGAACCCCATGAATATCAGACATACGCGACGCGGTTCATCCTGTCGCACCCCATAGCGGCGGTTCTGCTTGAAATGGGTCTCGGAAAAAGCGTGATCACGCTGACGGCGCTTTACGACCTGTGTCTCGACAGTTTCCTTATCAGAAAAGTGCTTGTGATCGCCCCGCTGCGAGTGGCGAGGGACACCTGGCCTTCGGAAATTAGGAAATGGGATCATCTGGACGGACTGACTTATTCCGTCGCGGTCGGAACGGAGGCTGAACGGAAAGCGGCGCTCATGCAGAAGGCATCCGTGTACATCATAAACCGCGAGAACGTGGACTGGCTCGTGAACAAAAGCGGTCTGCCGTTTGATTTCGACATGATCGTCATCGACGAGCTTTCGTCCTTCAAATCCTGGCAGGCGAAGCGGTTCAAAAGCCTTCTGAAGGTCAGACCGCACGTAAAGCGCGTTGTGGGGCTGACGGGAACGCCGTCATCGAACGGTCTCATGGATCTGTGGGCGCAGTTCCGTCTGCTTGATCTCGGAAAGCGGCTCGGACGGTACATCACGCATTACCGGAACGCCTACTTTGCCCCGGACAAGCGGAACGGCGAGGTCGTGTTCAGCTACAAGCCTATCCCCGGTGCGGAGGAACGGATATACGCGCAGATATCGGATATAACGATCAGCATGAAATCCTGCGACTACCTCAAACTGCCGGAATGCGTTATAAACGCCGTCCCCGTTTATATGAACGAGCAGGAACAGGCCGTTTACGACACTTTCAAAGAGGATATGACGGCAAAGATCAGAGGCAAAGAGATCGACGCCGCCAACGCCGCTGTTCTCGCCGGCAAGCTGCTCCAGATGGCGAACGGCGCGGTCTATGACGAGGATAAAAACAGCCATTACATCCATGACCGCAAACTCGACGCCCTGGAGGATCTCATTGAAGGCGCGAACGGCAAGCCTGTGCTGATCGCCTACTGGTATCAGCATGACGCGGAGCGGATAAAGGCGAGATTCCCCGTGAGGGAGATAAAGACCTCGAAGGATATCGATGACTGGAATGCGGGAAGGATTTCTGCGGCGGTCATCCACCCGGCTTCGGCGGGACACGGGCTGAATCTCCAGTCCGGCGGTTCCACGCTCATATGGTTCGGTCTCACATGGAGTCTTGAACTGTATCAGCAGACGAACGCCCGCCTTCACCGCCAGGGACAGAAGGATACGGTCATTATCCATCATATTATTACCGCCGGCACGATCGACGAGGACGTCATGAAGGCGCTCCGCAAAAAAGAGCGGACGCAGAACGCGCTCATCGACGCCGTCAAGGCAAATCTGGGGGATTCCGTATGACCGACCCCTGGGAAAGCCTCGCAAACGCGATCATCCTGCAGGCTGTGAAGGATTACCGCGAAGCGAGAAAAAAGCACAGAAAACGGCCGAAGAACGAAGACGCGAAGCTCATGATAGCGGATTGTGAGGCATTCTTCCGTTCCGACTGGTTCAGGGATCTCACCGAACTCGATGGCGAGATGCTGTTACGGAAATTACAGGAGGAAGAAATATGACATCAAAAGAATACCTCAGACAGGCGTACCGTCTTGACCACCGGATCAATTCCGACATCGAGGAGATGGAACGTCTGCGCGATATGGCGGAAAGCGTCTCCTCCCCAAGTCTGGAGGAGCGGCACAATCCGAACCGTCCCACGGAAGCGCCCTTTGTGCGGTGCATCATGAGGGTCATGGAACTGGAGGAGAAAATAAACGCCGAGATCGACAGGCTCGTTGCGCTGAAGGAGCAGATGCGCGGCGTCATCGACACCGTCCGGGACAAAGATGAACAGATGGTTCTCCGCTACCGCTATATCCACAACATGACCTGGGAGCAGATCGGCGACGAACTGCACGCAGACAAATCCACGGTCAGACGGTGGCACGGTTCGGCGCTTCAGCACGTCATTATGCCGGAAGATCCCGTTATTATCTGAAACATGCAACGGTTTAAGCACCTTTGAGCAGAGATAAGCACCCGCCGTTTATGTTATGATATAATCAGCGAAAAGCAGAATGAACCGAGCCTCATGGGGTATTCCCCGTGGGGCTTTTCTCATGCGCGGAAACGGAGGAAAGCTATGGGCTACAGAAAAGTCGGTTGGCTCGAACAGTGCTGGTACATCATAAAATACAAACTCCGTGAGCTGTTTCGCGGACGGAGGTGACCCCATGCCGAGAAAGCCACGCAGACCGTGCGGTCACCCCGGCTGTCCGAGGCTTGCCGTTGAGGGTGGTCAGTACTGCGAGGAGCATACGAAGACGGAGCGCGACCGCTACAACAGATACGAACGCGCCCCGGACATCAACAAGAAATACGGACGGGCCTGGAAACGTATCCGTGACCGCTACGCGGCGGCGCACCCCCTCTGCGAGATGTGCCTCAAGGAAGGACGGCTGACCCCTGTAGAGGAAGTGCATCATATCCTTCCCATCTCACAGGGCGGCGATCACAGGCAGAGCAATCTGATGAGCCTCTGCCAGTCCTGCCACACGAAACTGCACCGCGAACTGGGCGACCGGTAGGGGCGGTCAAATCTCTGCGGATGTGTCCACGGGCAGCGGCCTGGGGTCACGTGCGCGAAAAAAGCGATTTCAAAAGGGTAATTAAAGGTCCCGGACAATGGAGGTGAGATAGTGCCAACAAAATCGAACAACACAGGCGGGCGCGGAGGCGCGAGACCCGGTGCGGGAAGGAAGAAAACCGCTGTCAAAGAGAAGGCCGAGAACGGCAATCCCGGCGGCAGACGGCTCGAAGTCCTGGATATTCCCGAAGTCGAGGGTGTCGATATGCCGAAGCCCCACGATTTTCTTTCAGCCGAACAGCGCGACGGCAGTCAGCTGCAGGCGGAGGAAATATACGCCGAGACCTGGGAGTGGCTGAAGAAGATCGGCTGCGCGTCCAAGGTCTCGCCGCAGCTTCTGGAGCGGTACGCCATGTGTTCGGCGCGGTGGATACAGTGCGAGGAGATGACCAACAAGATGGGCTTCCTCTCCAAGCATCCCACCACGCAGAAACCGATACCGTCTCCGTTCATCAATATCGGCATCAACTACATGAACCAGGCCGTGCGGCTGTGGAACGAGATCTTCCAGATCGTGAAGGACAACTGCTCCACGGACTACGGCGAGGTCTCTCCGCAGGATGACCTCATGGAACGTTTGCTTCGGGCAAGGAAAGGATGAAGACCATGTTTGAAAAAGTAAATCCCTCGCACCCCGACAAGGTGGCCGACCGTATCGCCGGCGCGCTTGTCGACCTGGCTTATACAAAAGAGGAAAAGCCGAAGATCGCCGTGGAGGTGCTTATCGGCCACGGGGTCTGCAACATCATCGCGGAGACCTCCGTCCACATCACGGACGCGGAAGCCGCAGGGATCGTTCACCGCATCGCCGGAGAGCGGATCCTGTCGAATTATGTCGAAGTCCCGCAGGACGCGCACCTCGCCGACAACCAGGCGGACGGCTTCCACTGCGGCGACAACGGCATCTTCAAGGGAATGCCCGTCACGGATGAGCAGAAAAGACTCACGGATATCGCAAAGTTCATCTACGGCGTGTACGGCTGCGATGGCAAATACATCCTGGACGGTGACCGTCTGATCATCTGCCAGAGCAACGCGAAGACCGTCCATCTTCGTGAGACGTATCCGGACGCCGAGGTCAATCCCCTGGGCGACTGGACCGGAGGCACGGACGTGGATACCGGCGCGACGAACAGGAAGCTCGGTTCGGACATGGCGGACTCCGTCACGGGCGGCGGTCTGCACGGCAAGGATCTGTCGAAGGCCGACGTCAGCGTGAATGTGTACGCATGGCTGAAGGCGCAGGAAACGGGTCAGCCCGTGGAACTGTGCTGCGCCATCGGCGACGATACCGTGGACGGCAGACCCTATGCAGAAATTGTCGAAATCTGTCGAAAGTACATCACAGAACTCGGCGGCTTTGAGAAGTTCGCGGAATGGGGGCTTGTGAGATGAAAACGACCACGGAAATGAAACTCGTCCCGATCAGTAAACTCGTTCCATATGTAAATAACGCAAGAACGCACTCCCCGGAGCAGATCCTCAAACTGAGGTCTTCTCTGCGGGAGTTCGGTTTTATAAACCCCGTCATCATCGACCGCGACTACGGCGTCATTGCCGGACACGGCCGTATCCTCGCTGCGAAGGAGGAAGGCATCACAGAGGTGCCGTGCGTCTTCGCCGACCACCTTACCGAAGCCCAGAAGAAAGCGTACATCATCGCGGACAACCGCATGGCAATGGACGCCGGATGGGACGAGGAGCTTCTGCGCGTGGAGATCGAGGCTCTGCAGGCGGCGGACTTTGACCCGCTGCTCACCGGCTTCGATGAAGCGGAACTCGCCGACCTGTTTTCGGACGGCAGTGACAAAGATGTAAAGGATGACGGCTTTGACCTCACCGCCGCTCTGGAGAAGGCTTCCTTCGTGGAGCGCGGTGACGTATGGACGGTCGGAAAGCACCGCCTCGTCTGCGGCGATGCGACGAACGCGGAGGACGTCGCTCTGCTTATGAACGGCAAAAGGGCGAACCTTCTGCTGACCGATCCTCCCTACGGAGTCTCCTTCAAAAGCTCTGACGGTTTGACCATTCAGAACGACAGCCTCAAGAACGAGGAGTTCTACACCTTCCTGCTGTCGGCGTTCAAAGCCGCGGCGAATCACATGGAGAAAGGCGGTGCGGCGTATGTGTTCCACGCCGACACCGAGGGGCTGAACTTCCGCAGGGCGTTCACCGACGCGGGCTTCCATCTCGCCGGGTGCTGTATCTGGGTCAAGGACAGTCTTGTTCTCGGCCGTTCGGATTATCAGTGGCAGCACGAACCCGTGCTGTACGGTTTCCTGCAGAACGGCAAGCATCCCTGGTACTCCGACCGCAAGCAGACCACTATCTGGAACTTCGCCAAGCCCAAACGCAACGCGAACCATCCCACGAGCAAGCCGCTCGACCTCCTGGCGTACCCCATCGGGAACTCCACCCAGGAGAATGCCATCGTGGTGGACACCTTCGGCGGTTCCGGCTCCACGATGATGGCCTGTGAGCAGATGAACCGCACCTGCTTCATGATGGAACTGGACGGCAAATACGCCTCCGTCATCCTCCGGCGAGCCGTGGAGAACGGCATCGCCCCGGAGGATATTTTTGTGGAGCGAGGCGGCGAAAAGATCCCGTATGCAGACCTTGTGAAGGAGGTCTCCGCCGATGAGTGAACATCTGACCCTCGGCAGCCTGTTTGACGGATCCGGCGGTTTTCCGCTGGGTGGCCTGATCTCCGGCATCGAACCTCTGTGGGCTTCGGAGATCGAGCCGTTTCCCATCCGCGTGACGACAAAGCGGCTGCCTTTCATGAAACACTACGGTGACGTATCGAAACTGGACGTCGCGAAACTGCCGCCCGTGGACATCATCACCTTCGGAAGTCCGTGCCAGGACATGAGCGTGGCCGGACGCAGGGCGGGACTGGACGGTTCCCGCTCGAACCTGTTTTATGAAGCCGTCCGCATCGTAAAGGAAATGAGGGATGCTACCAATGGAGAGAAACCCCGATACATCGTATGGGAGAACGTCCCCGGCGCTTTCTCCTCGAACGGCGGCGAAGACTTCAAAGCCGTCCTCGACACGATCCGCAGGGTCAAGGACCCCCAAGCTGATACTACTCGACCTGCGAAATGGCCGAACGCCGGATGCGTCCTGGCAGACGATCACTCAATCGCATGGCGGGTATTTGATGCTCAATACTGGGGAGTCCCCCAGCGCAGAAAACGCATCTACCTTGTCGCGGATTTTGCAGGCGGATGTGCCGGAAAAATACTGTTTGAGTCAGAAGGCCTGTCTGGGTATACTCCGCAGGGCTTCCGCTCGTGGCAAGGATCTGCCGGAGCTGCTGAAGAAGGCGCTCATCCGGCAGGCGTCGGCACAGACGGATACAACGGCGCAGTAAGCGAAGTCGCCGCCACGCTCGGTGTGAATTGCGGCATGTCCACGGGACGGAACGGGGTCATGGTTCTGGAAAACCATCCCGCCGACAGCCGTGTGACTGTTTCCGATGACGGAAAGGTTCAGACGCTGACCTCCCGGATGGGGACCGGCGGCAACAACGTGCCTCTCGTAATGAAGATCCGCTGCGGATGCGAGGGCGGCGGCAAGGGTCCGCTCATCCAGACGGACAAATCCGCGACGCTTGCCACGAACAACGACCAGACGCTTTTCGTTCCCGCCGTGTTCGGCATCTGCGCCAAGGACTCCAACGCCATGAAGTCGGACAATCCGAACAGCGGATTCTACAAGGCGGACACCACACGCACGCTCGACGCGAACGGCGGCAATCCCTCCTGCAACCAGGGCGGTATGGCTGTCGTGGCGCTTGAAGGCAACGGCGCGAGACCGTCCCACCAGGGCCGCGGCTATTCCGAGGAGGACGTCAGCTTCACGCTGAACGCGACGGAACAGCACGGCGTCGCCTACGGCATCGACCGCGCGGCGTACAACCAGGGACAGGGCGCGAAGTTCAACCCCTGCATCGAATCCGAGCTTGAGCCGCCGATGGTGGCAAGAGGTCCCGGCGCTGTGGCGCATCCCGTCTACTCCACAAGCAAGAACTCCTACCACACCACGGCGGAGGAGGACATCGTCAACACGCTTGTGGCTACTGACTACAAGGATCCGCCGACCGTGACGGAAGAACCGTACTACATCGTCCGCAGGCTGACTCCGACAGAGTGCGCGAGACTCCAGGGCTTCCCGGACTGGTGGTGCGCAGATCTCGGCACGGAGGAACCGTCAGAAGAGGACGTTGCCTTCTGGCGGGAGGTCTTTGAAACGCACCGCGCGGTCACGGGCTCCGCTTCCAGGCCGAAGACGGACGCGCAGATCGTAAAGTGGCTGAAAGACCCTCACGCCGACTCCGCCGAATACAAGCTGTGGGGCAACGGCGTGGCGCTCCCGTGCGTCTGTTTCGTCCTCGCGGGAATCGTGTATTATAACCAGTTACAGAGCTGATTTTTCTACAGTAATTCTACCCGCGAATGTGGGAAAACCCCTTGCTATTTCAGGGCTTTAGAGTGATATATGTACTACCAAAAAACAAGGAGGTTTTCCCGCATGGAAATCAGGTACAACGTAACGGGATCGGAGCGCAAGCGCCTGGTCCAGACCATCGCAAGGACCCTTGAGGTCAAAGCGAAGTATCTCGGGATGCCGAGCATGGCATACGAGATCGACACCTACACCGTCGACAAAGACGGTACGCTGTCCTTCAGCGACAGAAACGACACCGAAGAGGTGGAACGGCTTATCGAGGCCATTGCTGCGGCGAGCTTTGAGTGTGATCCTCACGAAGGATTCACGGATGAACCCACAGACGCTGCCGAAGACGGCGGCACAGGACTGACGGTCGAGATCCCCTTTGACAAGGTGAACGTCGGCAACCTTACAAGGCTGCTCGAAGCAAAGGGCGGCCTCATCAGAAAGGCGCTGGGTGTCGAAGACATCCGCATCGAAATGAAGGAAGACCGCGTAGGCTTCCCCTGGTTCACGGAGCTGCCCTCGCCGGATGAGGTCAAAGCGTACACGCATTTCATCGCGGCGCTCTGTGAGATGAGCAGAAACGCGGTAAGGGTGACGGCAAAGGAAAAGGAAGTCGACAACGAAAAATACGCCTTCCGATGCTTCCTTCTGCGCCTCGGTTTCATCGGGGAGGAGTTCAAAACGGAACGGAAGATCCTGCTGAAGAACCTTTCCGGCTCCTCGGCTTTCAGGAGCGGCGCGAAAAAGGAATACGCGCCCGGTCTTGACCCCGTCCCCACGCCGGAGAACACGGTGCCGTTCGACGTCGAAGAGGCAAAACGGAGACTGCAGGATCCCGCCGTACAGGCGGAGGTCAGAGCAATCATAAACGGAGAGGACGGTGACGCGGAATGATGCCTTTCATTTCACAGTCCGCGCTGCTCCGGCTGCGTGAGATCTACAAACCCGGCACAAGGGTCGAACTTGTAAAAATGGACGATATCCAGGCGCCGCCTCCGGGTACGCGCGGGACCGTCCGGGGAGTCGACGACATCGGCTCTATCATGGTGAGCTGGGACACGGGCGGAAGCCTGTCGGTGGCTTACGGCGAAGACGTCTGCAGGGTGGTGAGCGAAGATGACTGACAAGGTAAAGGAACAGATCCTCGCCGTCCGGGACACGGGGCTGACCAATATGTTCGACCTTCGCGCCGTGCAGCGTATCGCGTATGAGATGGACTTCTACGAACTGGTGACCTTCATCGAGGAGGAGAAAGCCGCGTACGTGCGGTTCATCCTCACCGGCGAGACGGAATAAAATACACAGTTTTTCAGCCGGATATTTGTGTAATGTATTTCTCCGAAATGACTTGATATTTCAGCCGTTCAGAGTGATATATACACTAACAAAACGAACGGAGGACAAACCGATGACCATCAACGACGCCATGAGAAAGTACAGACTGCCGAACCCCTCGACCCCGGAGGATCTGGAGACCCGCTGGAGCAAGGTACTGACCTTCGGAGACAGAGTCCTGCTTGCCGGCCACTACTACAACGGCGCGGACAAACCCTGCTTCTTCGCGGCGGTCTACGAATTCCTCGACGATGAGGAAAAGCACGACTGCGAAAGCGCCGTCGGCCTTCGCGCGGCAAGCGAGGTCGAGTTCGAGGATGACGGACACGCCATTGCCTGGGCGATGAAGCAGTAAACAACGGTAACCGAATACCCGCGGGACATGAGCCTTACGGCTCTGTTCCTCGTTATGAAGGGTCTCGCCGACAGCGGCGGAGGCTCATTTTTTATGCTTTTCTGAAAGGAGGACGCCATGCGGAAACTGAAAAAATACACCCCCACGAGGTTCATGGCGGAGACCTCCCGTTACGACAAAGACGCCGCCGACTACGCGGTCATGTTCATAGAGTCCCTGTGCCACACGAAAGGCACCTGGGCGGGAAAGCCGTTCGAGCTGATCGACTGGCAGGAGCAGATCGTCCGCGACCTGTTCGGCGTTCTGAAGGAGAACGGATACCGCCAGTTCAATACGGCGTACATCGAGATTCCGAAGAAACAGGGCAAGTCGGAACTGGCCGCCGCCATCGCGCTTCTCCTCACCTGCGGAGACGGTGAGGAACGCGCCGAGGTGTACGGCTGCGCCGCCGACCGCAACCAGGCGAAGATCGTATTTGACGTCGCCGTGGATATGGTGCGGTTCTGTCCGGCGCTCTCCAAGCGCGTGAAGATACTGGAGTCGCAGAAAAAGCTCGTCTACAAGCCGACCAACAGTTCCTACCAGGTGCTGTCGGCGGACGTGGCGAACAAGCACGGCTTCAACACTCACGGCGTCATTTTCGACGAACTGCACACGCAGCCGAACCGGAAGCTGTTCGACGTCATGCTCCAGGGCTCCGGCGACGCGAGGATGCAGCCGCTGTACTTTCTTATAACCACGGCCGGCAATGACACGAACTCCATCTGCTGGGAGGTGCATCAGAAAGCCATCGACATCCAGGAGGGGCGCAAGCACGATCCGACCTTCTACTCCGTGATATACGGGGCGAAGGAGGACGAGGACTGGACCGATCCGAAAGTGTGGAAAAAGGCGAACCCGTCCCTCGGCATCACGGTCGGCATCGACAAGGTGAAAGCCGCCTGCGAGTCCGCTATGCAGAACCCAGGCGAGGAGAACGCTTTCCGGCAGCTCCGCCTCAACCAGTGGGTAAAGCAGTCGGTCAGATGGATGCCTATGGAGAAATGGGACGGCTGCGCGTTTTCCGTTTCCGAGGACGACCTGGAAGGGCGCGTCTGCTACGGCGGACTCGACCTCTCCTCCACAACGGACATCACGGCGTTCGTTCTGGTGTTCCCGCCGGGAGACGAGGACGGCAGATACGCCGTTCTTCCGTACTTCTGGGTGCCGGAGGAAACGCTCAAACTGCACGTCCGGCGCGACCATGTTCCGTATGACCTGTGGGAGCGGCAGGGGTTCATCATGACTACGGAGGGCAATGTCGTTCACTACGGCTACATTGAGAAATTCATCGAGAGCCTGGGCGAACGCTTCAACATCCGCGAGATCGCCTTCGACCGTTGGGGCGCTGTGCAGATGGTGCAGAACCTTGAGGGCATGGGCTTCACGGTCGTTCCCTTCGGACAGGGCTTCAAGGATATGTCTCCGCCGACGAAGGAACTGATGAAGCTGACCCTTGAGCAGAAGATCGCCCACGGCGGGCATCCCGTCCTGCGGTGGATGATGGACAACATCTACATCCGCACCGACCCTGCCGGGAACATCAAGGCGGACAAGGAAAAATCGACCGAAAAGATAGACGGAGCCATAGCGACCATCATGGCTCTTGACCGCGCCATACGGTGCGGCGCTGACTCGACCGAGAGCGTATACGATACGCGCGGTCTTTTATTTTTGTGATCGGAGGTGACGCGATATGGGTATTTTCAGCGGTCTGTTCAAATCGAGAGACAAGCCCAAAGACAGCACGGCGGGTTCCCGTTTCGCTTTTTACATGGGAGGCACGACTGCCGGCAAGACGGTGACCGAGCGGAGCGCCATGCAGATGACGGCGGTGTATTCCTGCGTCCGCATCCTCGCAGAGACCATCGCGGGTCTGCCGGTGCATCTGTACCGCTACCGCGATGACGGCGGCAAGGAAAAAGCAGTCGACCATCCGCTGTACCGTCTGCTCCACGACGAACCGAACCCGGAGATGAGTTCCTTCGTGTTCCGGGAAACGCTTATGACGCATCTTCTGCTGTGGGGCAACGCCTACGCGCAGATCATACGCAACGGTCGCGGAGAAGTTATCGCGCTGTATCCGCTAATGCCGAACAAGATGACCGTTGACCGTGATGACAAGGGGCAGCTTTTCTACCGCTACCAGATGTCCACGGACGAGGCCGGCGGAAAAAACGAGACGGTGATCCTTTCGCCTTCGGACGTGCTGCACGTTCCGGGACTCGGCTTTGACGGTCTTGTCGGCTACAGTCCCATCGCAATGGCGAAAAACGCCATCGGTCTTGCCATCGCCACGGAGGAATACGGCAGCAAGTTCTTCGCCAACGGCGCGGCTCCGAGCGGCGTGCTTGAACATCCCGGCACGATCAAGGATCCGCAGAGGGTCCGCGAGTCCTGGATGAGCCAGTTCGGCGGTTCGCAGAACAGCGGCAAAATCGCGGTGCTTGAGGAGGGACTCAAGTACACGCCTATTTCCATATCCCCCGAGCAGGCGCAGTTTCTTGAGACGCGCAAGTTCCAGATCAACGAGATCGCCCGTATTTTCCGTGTGCCGCCGCATATGCTGGCGGACCTGGAGAAGTCGAGCTTTTCAAATATAGAACAGCAGTCACTTGAGTTCGTGAAGTACACCCTCGACCCCTGGGTGATCCGGTGGGAGCAGTCCATACAGCGGACGCTTCTGTCGCCTTCGGAGAAGAAGGAATACTTCGTGAAATTCAATGTGGAAGGTCTCCTGCGCGGCGACTATCAGAGCCGTATGAACGGCTACGCCACGGCAAGGCAGAACGGCTGGATGTCCGCCAATGACATCCGCGAACTGGAAAACCTCGACCGCATCCCGGCGGAGGACGGCGGAGACCTTTATCTCATCAACGGCAATATGCTCCCGCTTGCGAATGCGGGCGCTTTTGCAGATACAAAACCCGGAAAGGAGGACCCGGATGAAGAAGTTCTGGAAATGGAAGAACAGGACGGTGACGAATCAGGCAGATCAGACGCAGATGACGGAAAGGACGCTGTTTCTCAGCGGCACCATCGCGTCCGAAAGCTGGTTTGACGACGACGTCACGCCCCAGCTCTTCAAAGACGAACTGAACGCCGGCGAGGGCGACATCGTCGTCTGGATCAACTCGCCCGGCGGCGACTGTGTTGCTGCAGCTCAGATCTACAACATGCTGATGGATTACAAGGGCAGCGTCACAGTCAAGATCGACGGCATCGCGGCTTCGGCGGCTTCGGTCATCGCTATGGCGGGAACGAAGGTGCTGGTGTCCCCGGTGTCCATGATGATGATCCACAACCCGGTCACCGTTGCGATGGGTGACGCTGCGGAGATGGAAAAAGCCATCGCCATGCTTTCCGAGGTGAAAGACAGCATCATCAACGCCTACGAGATCAAGACCAATCTTTCCCGAGCGCGTCTGTCGCACATGATGGACGCGGAGACCTGGATGGATGCTCACAAGGCCGTTGAACTCGGCTTTGCGGACGACATCCTCAAACGCGCCGAAGCGGACGAGATCCTGGAGGATATCACGCCTCCGGCCGACAGCATCCCGTTCTCGGAAGCCGCCGTCATGAACTCCCTTATGGACAAGATCGCGGCGAAATGCAGAACCCATCCCAAGGCGGACGAGCCACCGAAAACCAAAGCCGACTCTTTGATCGAGCGGCTCAATCTCATGAAAAATTGGAGGTAAAACATCATGAACAAACTTCTCGAAATGATCGAAAAGAGAAACCAGGCGTGGAACGCGGCGAAGTCCTTTGTTGAGCAGCGCGCCGACAAGGACGGTCTGCTTTCCGACGCCGACGCGAAGACCTATGCCGAAATGGAACAGAAGGTCAGAAACTTCAGCGTCGAGATCGAGCGCCTGCAGGCCATGGAGGCTATGGACGCCGAAATGGCGAAGCCCATCGGCACGCCCATTACCGCGAAGCCTATGAACGGTGTCGCGGAGGACAAGCCCGCCGGCACGTTCCGCGCGTCCGCCGACTACAAGAACGCGATGCTCAACGCGCTCCGCACCAACTTCCGCCAGGTCAGCAACGTCCTGCAGGAAGGCATCGACGCCCAGGGCGGCTACCTCGTCCCGGAGGAGTATGACAGCCGTCTGATCGACGCCCTCACAGAGGAGAATGTCATCAGAAAGCTCGGCACCCGCATCACCACTTCCGGTGAGCATAAGATCAACATCGCAGCCACCAAGCCCGCCGCGGCATGGATCGAGGAAGGCGGCGCTCTGTCTTTCGGTGACGCTACCTTCGACCAGATCATTCTCGACGCTCACAAGCTCCACGTTGCCATCAAGGTCACCGAAGAACTTCTGTACGACAACGCCTTCAAACTGGAGGACTACATCCTTGAAGCCTTCACAAAGGCTCTCGCCAACGCAGAAGAGGACGCCTTCATCAACGGCACGGGCGTGGGTCAGCCTCTCGGCATCCTTGCCGAAACGGGCGGCGCGGAGATCGGCGTGACTTCCGAGACCGCTCAGCCTACCGCCGACGAGGTCATCAGCCTCGTTTACTCCCTCAAGCGCCCCTACCGCAAGAACGCCGTATTCCTCACCAACGACAAGTGCCTCGCGTACCTGCGTACGCTGAAGGATCTCACCGGCCAGTATCTCTGGCAGCCGTCCCTCAAGGAGGGTGAGCCTGACCGCTTCCTCGGCTACGGCATCTACACCTCTCCGTACTTCCCGGTACCCCAGCCCGGTAAGGCCTGCGTCGCGTTCGGTGATTTCAGCTACTACAACATCGGCGACCGCGGCACCCGCTCCTTCGCCGAGCTGAAGGAACTGTTCGCCGGCAACGGTATGATCGGCTTTGTCGCCAAAGAGCGCGTCGACGGCAAGCTCGTCCTGCCCGAAGCCATCAAACTGCTCAAGGTAGCTGAAGACTGATCCGTGAAAGGAGGCTGCGGTGATGGAGGAACTGCTTCAGAAAGTCAAGGCGAACCTCATTCTGGACCATACGGCCGACGATGACCTGCTGCGAAGCTACATCACCGCGGCCGTTTCCTATGCTGAGAGTTATCAGCACATCCCTGAAGGAACTTATGCCGAAGCCCCAATGCCGCCGACGACGGAACAGGCCGTGGTCATGCTTGCCTCGCACTTCTATGAATCGCGGGACGGCTCCACGGGCGGCTTCTTTGCCGACAATCCCCAGGCGGCGCAGCAGGTGTGGCATACGGTGAACCTGCTTCTCCGTCTCGACCGGAGGTGGCAGGTATGAGTTTCGGAAAGATGAACGGCTTCGCGGAGATCACGGAGATCCGCCATGTAAAGGACAGCGAGGGCTTCGCCTCTGAAAGAGAGACGGTCCTCGCTTTCATCCGCGTATACCGCGAAGGACGGCACGGCTCCATGCGGTGGGCTAACCTCGCCGCGTTCTCCGACGCGACCGACCTTTTCCGCTTCCGCACACTGCCGGACTTAAAGGTCACCACGGAGCATTTCATTCTCTGCGACGGAGAGCGTTTCAGCATTATCTCCGTCGAGGATGTGAAGGGGCGCGGCATGTATACCGAAGTCCTCGCGAGAAAGGTGGTGCCGACGAATGGCAAAGGCTGATATCAAAATGCCCGATGAGTTTCTGGAAAAGCTGTCCCGTCTCACAAAGGACGAGGACGGAATGGCGGAACGCGTGCTGAACGCTGGTGCGGAGGTCGTTGAAGCGAAGGTGCGCTCCAACCTCGCAGGCGTAATCGGCAGAGGCACGAAGGAGGAATCCCGCTCCACGGGTCAGCTTCTTTCCTCGCTCGGCACGTCCGGCGTGAAGCTCGACAGGGACGGCAACCACAACGTCAAGATCGGTTTCGCCGAACCCCGCCGCGATGGCGAAAGCAACGCCAAGATCGCCAACATCCTCGAATACGGCAGGCACGGTCAGCCGGCGAAGCCGTTTCTGAAGCCCGCGAAAACATCCTCGAAGGCAGCCGCCATTGAGGCGATGAAACGGAAACTCGAAGAGGAGGCTGGCATATGAGCATACTCGAAGAACTGAACGCGCTCTGTGCTGAAATGGAGATTCCCGTGGAAACGGGCGTTTTCTCCGATGAAGCGCCGGACGCGTATATCGTTATAACACCGCTCTCCGATACATTCGACCTTCACGCCGACAACGCGCCGGGTGTGGACGTCCAGGAGGCGCGTCTTTCGCTCTATGTAAAGGGCAGCTACACGGCGCTGAAGAACAGGCTCGTCCGTCTGCTCCTGCAGAATGACTTCACTGTCACGGGCAGGATGTACAACGGATACGAAACCGATACGGGCTACCACCATTACACCGTGGATGCGGCCCAATACTATGAAACGGAGGAATGACCAATGGCAACTATCGGTCTTGACAAACTTTTCTACGCTCCGATCACCGAAGACGAACGCGGTGAGGAGACTTACGGCACTCCAAAGGTGCTGGCAAAGGCAATGACCGCCGATCTGACGGTCGAACTGAATGAAGCCGTTCTCTACGCGGATGACGGCGCGGCGGAGGTCGTGAAGGAATTCAAGTCCGGCACGCTTTCCCTGGGCGTTGACGACATCGGTGCAGAGACGGCGGGCGATCTCACCGGCACGACCATCGATGCCAACGGCGTGGTGATCTCCTCATCCGAGGACGGCGGCGAACCCGTAGCGGTCGGCTTCCGCGCGAAGAAATCCAACGGCAAATACCGCTACTACTGGCTGTACCGCGTGAAGTTCGGCATCCCGGCGACCAATCTCGCCACGAAGGGCGACAGCATCACGTTCTCCACGCCAACCATTGAAGGCACGATCATGCGCCGCAACAGGCCTGACTTCGAGGGCAAGCACCCCTGGAAGGCGGAGGTCACCGAGGGTACGGAGGGCGTCGACCAGTCCGTTATCGACGGCTGGTATGAGGAGGTCTATGAACCCGCCGGGGATCTGAATCTTTCGCCGCTTCCCGTCGATCTCCACGACAACGGCCTGACGAATTAAGGAGGGCGCGTCATGGATAACGAGAGAAGCGCCGTCATCAGCATCGGCGGTACGGATTACGAACTGATCCTTACCACAAAGGCCACAAAGGAGATCGCGGGACGCTACGGCGGTCTGGAGAACCTCGGCGACAAGCTCATGAAAAACGAGAATTTCGAGATGGCTCTTGAGGAGATCGTCTGGCTCATCACGCTTCTCGCGAATCAGAGCATTCTTATCTACAATCTCAAACACAGGGACAAGCCGAAGGAGCCGCTCACTTCCGAGGAGGTGGAGCTGCTGACCGTTCCCTCCGATCTTGCCGGATACAAAACCGCCATCACGGAGGCTCTGTACAAGGGTACGAAGCGGAACGTCGAAAGCGAGGCTGACCCAAAAAACGCGCAGGTCGGGTAACAGACGAAGAGCTGTTCACCCGGCTTTTGTATTACGGCATAGCCCATCTTCATCTTTCGCAGGATGAGGTGTGGACGATGCCGTTCGGTCTGCTCCTGGACCTGTGGGAGTGCCACAAGCAGTACAGCGGTCTGGCACAGCCGAAGCGGGAGCATTTTATCGACGACATTATCCCCGACGGGATCTGAAGGAAGGAGGCGGTGTAAATGGCGGATAATTTCGGTCTGAAGATCGGTCTTGAGGGCGAAAAGGAATTCAAGAAGGCGCTGTCCGACATCAACTCCTCCTTCAAGGTCCTCGGCTCGGAGATGAAGCTGGTATCCTCCCAGTTTGACAAAAACGACTCCTCCGTCAAGGCGCTCACGGCGCGGAACGAGGTTCTGAACAAAGAGATAGAGACGCAGAAACAGAAAATAGAAGTACTGCGTCAGGCATTGCAGAACGCCGCCGAGTCTTTCGGAGAAAACGACAAAAGAACACAGAACTGGCAGGTCCAGCTCAACAACGCCGAAGCCGCCCTCAACGATATGGAGCGCGAGGTGGCAAGCAACGAAGCCGCCATCGACTCCATGGGCGACGAAATGGCTGACTCCGGTAAAGACGCTGACAAGCTCGGCGATTCCGTGGAGGATACGGGCAAACAGGCGGATGACGCGGGAAAGAAGTTCGAGAAGTTCAAGAGCGTAATGGCTGCCGTTGGCAAAGCGACCGCCGCTGCTGTAACGGCAATCGCGGCCGCTGCGACCGCCGCCGGCAAGGCGCTGTGGGACATGGCGAACCAGACAGCCGAATACGGAGACGAGATCGAAAAGAACTCGCAGAAGGTCGGCCTTTCCTTTGAGTCCTATCAGAAGTGGGACTACGCCATGAAGGTCTGCGGTACGGAGATGTCCTCCTGCACCACGGGTCTGAAAACGCTGACGAACACTTTTGACGACGCCATCAACGGCTCGGCCGGCGCGACGGAAAAGTTCGAGCGTCTCGGTCTGTCGATGGAGGATCTGCAGGGGCTTTCCCGCGAGGATCTGTTTTCCACGGTGGTGACGGCGCTTCAGAACGTTTCGGACGAAACGGAAAAAGCCGCCCTCGCCAACGATATGTTCGGCAAGTCTGGACAGGAGCTTCTTCCTCTTTTCAACATGACGGAAGAGGAACTGCAGGGGCTGATGGACGAGTGCGAGGAATACGGCATGGTCATGAGCGACGACGCCGTCAAAGCCTCCGCCGCGTTCGAGGACAGCCTTACCCGGCTGAAAGCCACCTTCGGCGGTCTTAAGAACTCTGTCACGGGCGAAATGCTCCCGGCGCTTTCCATGATCATGGACGGCCTGTCCGACCTCATCGCCGGGAACGAGAACGCCGCCGAAACCATAAAAACGGGCGTCGAGGAGCTTATAAACAGCATCACGGAAATGATCCCGCAGTTTGTCACCCTTGTGCTGACGATAGCGGAGGCTGTGCTTGAATGCGCTCCCGCCATTCTCCGCGCGCTTGCCCAGGGCATCATTTCGGCGATCCCGGAACTGCTCCCTGTCGTTCTGCAGGTCATCACCGAACTGGTGGCGGCGCTGCTTGAACTGCTCCCGCAGCTCGTCGAAGCCGGTATGCAGATCATCGCGTCCCTTATCGTCGGCATCGCGCAGGCGCTTCCGACGCTGATCCCGCAGATGGTGGAAGTGGTCATGCAGATGGTGCAGACCCTGATCGACAATCTGCCTCTCATCCTGGACGCGGCGCTTCAGCTGATCGAGGGACTGGCGCAGGGCATCCTCGACGCCATCCCCGTTCTGATCGAAGCGCTCCCGGAAGTCATCATGGGCATCGTGAACTTCCTGCTCGATTCGATCCCTCAGATCATCGAGACGGGCATCACGCTTCTGACTTCACTGATCGACGCGCTTCCGACCATTATCCAGACCATCGTGGCGGCGATCCCGAAGATTATCGACGGCATCATCAACGCCGTGCTGAACAGCATCCCTCAGATCATCCAGGCGGGCATTCAGCTTCTCATTTCGCTGATACAGGCGCTTCCACAGATCATCACGACCATCGTGCAGGCAATACCGCAGATCATATCCGGCATCGTGAACGCGCTGATCGGAAACATCGACAAGATCATCATGGCGGGCGTTCAGCTGTTCGTGGCGCTGATAGAAAACCTGCCGACCATCATCGTGGAGATCTGCAAGGCCGTTCCTCAGATCATCGCGGGCATCGTTTCCGCGTTCGGCTCTCTTATGGGCAAGATCGTGGAGATCGGCGGCAATATCGTAAAGGGTCTGTGGCAGGGCATCACGCAGCTTGCCTCCTGGCTGTGGGACAAGGTTTCCGGGTGGATCTCCTCCATCTGGAACGGCATCCTTGATTTCTTCGGCATCCACTCCCCGTCGAAAGAGATGGCGTGGGTCGGCCAGATGCTCGTCAAGGGTCTGTCCGGCTCTATCGAGGATAACGGCGACGAGGCTGTAAAGGCGGCCGAAGCCATGAGCGAGGACATCGACGGCGTGATGCAGGATCTTGCAAAGGATATGTCCACGGCGCTTCCGACAGATTTCGACATCAACGGCAGCGTCGGCAGTACCGTTACATCGGCGGCAAACGGCGCTCTTGCCGGCGGCTTCAGCCTTCAGCTGAATATCGGCACCTTCAACAACTACAGCAGTGAGGATATCGAGCAGCTGACAAACGAGATCATGGTTACGGCGGGTCAGTTCGCCAGACGGAAAGGAGTGGTGTTCGCGTGAACGGTTTTACCTACAACGGCGTGAGTTCCCTTGATATGGGGCTTCGCATAGAAAGCAAGAACGTGTTTTCCGCTCCGCAGTATGAGAAGAAGTTCCAGTCCATTCCGGGACGGGACGGTGACCTCATTCTTCCGAACGGCAGATATCCGAACGTGCAGATCACATACTCGGTATTTCTCCCGGCAAAGACGCTTCCGGAGCTAAGTGAGAAGCTGACGGCGGTCAAGGCGTGGCTCTATACCGAGCCGGACCGCTACCATGAACTGCGCGACAGCTACGATACGGAGACTTTCCGCAGAGCGGTCATCAATACGCAGCTCGACATCGAGGATCAACTGAACAGGATTGGCGTGTTCACGGTCAGCTTCTCCTGCCTGCCGTTCAAGTATCTCAACAGCGGCACCGTACCCGTCAGGATCACTTCGTCGCCGTTTGCCCTTACGAATCCCACGGCGTTTCCCGCGAAACCGTATATCAAGGTCTACGGCACCGGCGAAGGCAGGATCTCCGTCGGTCAGTCACATTGGGATCTGACGGATATCGACCGCTGGATCGAGATCGACAGCGAACAGATGAATATTTACAAAGGCGCTGAACCGGGGAACGACCGCGTAACGGGCGACGGCTTTCCAATCCTGCATCCCGGCGTCAACAGCGTTTCTTTCGCAGGTGATTTCACCTCCGTGACGATCGAACCGAGGTGGGTGACGCTATGATCCCGGTACTGTATAAAGCGGACGCGACCGTTTTCACGTCCTTCGGTCTCGGCGCACTCGGCGAGTGCGTTTCCTGCGAGGTGACCGAGGAGCGGAACGGCGCGTTTGAGCTTGTTCTGAAATACCCCGTAACCGGAATATGCTATCCGCTTCTCGCCAGGGAGCGGCTCATCAAGGCGAAGCCCAACGATACGGCGGATGACCAGGCGTTCCGCATCTACCGGATCACGACTCCTCTGAACGGCATCGTGACCGTGTACGCGCAGCATCTGTCATACGACCTTTCCAACATCGCGGCTCTGCGCTGGGCGGATGAACATATCTCCCCGGCGCTGGCGATGGAGCGGCTGTTCAGTCAGACGGCGACTCCGCACAACTTCACCTGCTTTACGGAATACTCCGAGGCGAAGGCGTTCTCGATCACGAAGCCGAAAAGCGTCCGCGCCTGTCTCGGCGGCACGGCGGGTTCGTTCCTCGACCTGTGGGGCGGTGAGTTCGAGTGGGACAACTGGCGCGTCATTCAGCATTCAAGGCGTGGCGTGAATACGGGCGTTGTTATCGAATACGGCAAGAACCTAACGGAGATGGAGCATGACGGCGACAACACCGACGTATACACCGACCTTATGCCGTATGCCGTGCAGACCGATGAGAACGGAAACGAAACGGTGGTCACGCTGCCGGAGGTGCTTGTTCCCATCACGGATTCCGAGCTTGTCCGCAGGAAGACGCTTATAAAGGACTTCTCCGAATTCTTTGACTTCGGCGCGGAGATCACGGCAGACGCGCTCCGGGCGAAGGCATCATCATATCTTGCCTCCAATCCGATGGGCGTGACCGCGCCGACGCTGACCGTGAAGTTCGAGCCGCTGTGGAAGCAGCCGGACTACGCTGCAGTACTTGAGCGGGTATCCCTCTGCGACACGGTGACGATACGGCATTCGGCGCTTGGCATCACGGCGAAGGCGAAAGTCATAAAGACGGTATACGATACGCTTTCCGAAAAGTATGTGTCCGTCACGCTCGGAAACGCGAAGGCAAATCTCATCAGCACGGTCTCGCAGGCTGAACAGGCGGCGCAGGCGGCTTCGGCGAAGGTCGACCGCTTTCCGGCGATCATGTCGGCGGCGATACAGAGCGCGACGAGCCTCATCACGGGACAGAGCGGCGGCTACGTGGTCATCAATCAGAATGAGGTCACAGGTCAGCCGTATGAACTGCTTGTGATGGATGCGCCGGATATCGGTTCAGCCGTCAACATCTGGCGGTGGAACGTAGGCGGTCTCGGCTTTTCGCATAACGGCTACAACGGTCCGTATGAAACGGCGATCACCGCCGACGGGCAGATCGTGGCGGATTTCATCACGGCAGGCACGCTTGCCGCCAATATCATCAAAGCTGGAGTGCTGTCCTCGCAGGACGGCTCTTCCTGGTGGGATCTGGAGACCGGTGAGGTACATCTCCGCGCCTACGCCACAACAGAGTCCGTCATCGAGACGAACGAGCGCATCGATGAGATAGAGGAACAGAAGATGTACCGTCTGGTGATCACCTCGTCAAACGGAAACATCTTCAAAAACAATAATATAAGCACCACGCTTTCCGCCGTCGTGTTCTCCTGGGACACGAACGTGACGGACAGCCTCGACCCCAACCAGTTCATCTGGACAAGGGTGTCGGACGATCCCGTGGCGGACGCCGCGTGGAACGCTGCCCATTTCGGCGGCACGAAATCGGTGGAGATCACAAGAGACGACGTGAACGTCAGAGCAACGTTCTTCTGCGATCTCATCGACACCACCACAAGAAACAGTCTTCTCGGCTGATAAAGGAGGATTTTATTCATGAGCAGAGCGCAGGGTCAATTTACGATCATCGACTACAACGACGCGCTGACGCTGACCGGGTACATCGGCTCGAACCATCCCAAAACGCAGATGTACAACCCGGACAACGGAAGCTATACGCCGAGCTGGGCGTCCACCAACCTGGTGCTGACTCCGAGCCTTTACATTATCGGCACGACCACCGATCAGATCACCTCGGAGAACGTGACCGACGTCAAGTGGTATCAGGGTACTTCGACAACGGCGATCACCACGGGCGGCAACTACGCACTGAGTGGCGCGAAGAACCACATTCTGACCGTCAAGGCGAACATCATGTCCGGCGTCGCGGGCGTGGACTTCAAGTGTGTGATCACCTACCACGATCCGTCCACGGGGCTTGACCTCATCCATCCGCTTTCCATCTCCTTCTCCCGCGTGGTCAACGGCAGCGGCATCGTGGATCTTATCGTCATGACTCCGAGCGGAAACGTGTTCAAGAACAATGAGGTGGCAACGCTTACCGCCAAGGCGGAACTGTGGCGCGGCTCGACTGTGGACACCACGAGCGTTACCTACAAGTGGGCAATGATGGATCCCTCGGTCACATCGTCCTCATCCACAGGATATGACGCTGACTTCGGCGTCGGCTGGAGGAAGCTGACCAACACCTCGAATATGTATTCCGGCTGCACCACGAACACGCTGACGCTCTACGCGGCGGCCGTGGAAAGCTATGCCGTCATCAAGTGCTGCGTCAAGGATACCGACTCGGCCTCCTCGACCTACAACAGCAAGTTCTACGACGTCTGCACCTTCATCGACAACTCCGACCCCCTGCAGGTCATCGTGACTTCCACGGGCGGCGACGTCTTCAAAAACGGCGTCGGCACGACCGTCCTTACCGCCGTCTGCTACCAGGCGGGCGCGGAGGTGGACGCTTCCGGCACAGGAACGTATACCTGGACGAAATACGACAAGGACGGCAACGTCGACACCTCATGGGGTACAAACGGCAGCAAGACAGGCAAAACGCTGTCCGTTTCAAGCTCGGACGTTGATACGAAAGCCACGTTCATGGTTCTCGTCGTTCTCTGAGGAGGTGATCCCATGCGGGCGATCGGACAGATAACCATCACAAACATCTGCGACGTCGTTGCCTCCGATACCCCGCCGGAGAACCCGTATATCGGACAGCTGTGGGTGGACACCTCGGTGTATCCGCCGGAGACGAAAGTATGGAACGGCGCGGAGTGGGTCGTGCAGAATGATATCGACACCCTCCGCGTCACCATTTCGCTTCTGACAACAAAGAGCGCCGAGCTGCAAAGCACAATCGACGGGCTGAACAGCTACGTCGGCACCATGACGCAGACCATCGAGACGGTCACGGACGCGCTCGGCAATGAACAGCAGACGGTTCTTGAGATGCAGGCACAGATGTCGCTCCTTCAGCAGACCATCGAGGGGCTTTCCGTGCAGGTGACGAATCAGTGCGCCGGCGGTCTGAACTTCATACAGAACTCGGCGGGTCTGAACGGCGTCTCCGACGACTGGGTAAAAACGGGAACGGTCACGGTGGACACCTCCACGGACACGCAGAACAACACGTCCTCGGATTCCTGTTTTGTTCTCGGTACGTCATCCACTCTGAAGCAGACGGTCACGGGGCTTGTCACAGGCCAGTCTTATGCCTTTTCTCTTCGGGCAAAAAAGACCTATGCGGGATATTCAAGCTACATACGCGTCCAGTACAACGGAAACAAATACGCATATTTCTTCAATCAAACGACCACCTTCGGCTGGACGGATTTCAGCCTCGTCATCGACGACATCACCGACAGCACGGTCGTTTTCTACATTTACAACCGTTACGCCTCGCTCTATGTCTCGGACATCATGATGGTCGAGGGACCCACGGTGCATAACTGGACTCCCGCGCCGAACGAGATCTACACCAACGAGGTGAAGATCGACAAGCGCGGTATTGCCGTTTCCAACTCGGCGTCCTCACAGCGGACAGTTATCACCAACACGGAATTCGCCGGCTATTACAACGACGAGGTCATTTTCACTCTGAACAAGGACGAAACGCAGACAAAAAAGACCACGGTGGACGGCGAACTGACCGTGGGCAGAACAAAATTCGTACCGATGTCAACAGCCTCCGAAGGGCTGAACATCGTTATTCTCGATTAAGGAAGGGGGCGGCTTTATGGCACTCAGCGGCAGCTTTCAGAACCTGCCCGTCAGCGGGTTCGGTCTTTACTGTACCTGGTCGGCGACCCAGAGCGTGACCGGAAACTATTCCGACGTAACGCTGAACGTTTATCTGAAATACTACACCCTGGAAGTCGGCTCCCGCGCGGACTCCACGATTTCTATCAACGGCACGAGTGAGACGTACACCGCACCGGCGATCACGGACTATTCATCCGGGTCGCATACGAAGCTGCTGAAGACGAAGACCGTCCGTGTGAACCATAACGCCGACGGTACGAAATCCGGCGTGGCGCTTTCCGCCTACTGGCGGTTCTCCGGAACATACAGCGGAACGCCGATCAGCAGCATTACGGCAAGCACCACGGTCACGCTCGACACCATCGACAGGACCGCGCCGACGGTCTCGCTGACAACGTCAAACATCACTGCGAACGGAGTCACGCTTTCCGCGACGTCCTCGGCGACGGCGGACATCTGGCAGTACAGTACCGACAACGGCTCGACCTGGACGCAGTTCTCCACAACGGCGGGAACTTCGGCAAGCAAGGCGCTCACCGGGCTTTCTCCGAACACGACCTACTACATCAAGGTGAGGGCGCGTAAAAAGAGCAACCAGGTCTACGGTACGTCATCCGCTGCAACTGTAAAAACGCTCGGAGGCGCTGTGGTCAACAGCGCGACACAGGTGACGGCTGACGCGGCGACAGTGACCCTCAAAGTGAACGTCACGGTCTACGATGCCTCCTACGACTACACCCTGACGCTGAAAAACGGCAGCACGACCATTATTTCCATCGGCGGCCTTACCTGGTCGAAAGGCACAGCGGACAGAACAGTCAATCTGACCGCCTCCGAACGGACGACGCTGCTGACGGCAATGGCGAATATGAAATCGTTCACCGGCACTTTTGCCGTAACGACCTACAGCGGAGGAAGTACGCAGATCGGTTCGACATCGTCCAAGACGGCAACGGTCACGACCACGGCGGCGAATTCCGCGCCAACGCTGTCCGGGTTCACTTATGCCGACAGCTATGCGACTACGACCGCCATCACGGGAAATGATCAGCTTTTCATACAAAGCCACTCCAAACTGACGGTCACCCCCGGAACGGCGACGGCGAAGAACCAGGCAAGCATTGCGAACTATACCGCCACCTGCAACGGCGTGTCCGTCTCAAACACAACAGGCGCGGCGCTTACAGTAGGCGCGGTGTCAAAAAGCGGTACGGTGGCGGTGGTTCTGACGGTCACCGACAGCCGCGGCTACACGGCAAGCGTTACGAAGAACATCACAGTCATAGCCTACGCCGCGCCGAAGGTGAACTCGCTGACACTCCGCCGCACAAACGATATCGAGGCAGAAATGCAGCTCGTTTTCAACGGCACGATCTCCGCGATCACGGTGGACAGCGTACAGAAGAACTCGCTGCTGTACTGCAGGTATCGGTACAAGGCGACAAGTGCCACATCATGGAGTTCCTATGTGAGCATTCTGTCCGCCGTCACGCAGAGCGGCACGTCCTTCTCTTATTCCAACCTGGAGCTGAGAAGTCTTGCTTCAGATCAGTCCTGGGACGTGCATATCCAGATCCGCGATCAGCTGAACAGTCTCTCATCCCTTGACCTTTACTATGTCATCCCGCAGGGCACTCCGCTTGTGGCGCTCCGCAAACAGAAAGTCGGCATCAACACACCGTCTCCGTCGGCGGCTCTCGACGTGGTGGGTGACGCCAAGGTGTCCGGGACACTGACTGCTGCGACTCTGTCCGGCTCCCTTGCGCCTTCCAAGCTCTCCTCGGCTGTTCCGATTTCCAAGGGCGGAACAGGCGCGACTACGGCAGCGGCGGCGAGAACAAACCTTGCGGTGCTGCCTCTCGCCGGAGGGACGATGACCGGGCAGATACTGAAGGCCGGTGCAGGAAGCTCGTTTATAAACGGAAGATCCAATGCCTTGATCCGCACAAACAGCAACAGCACGGCATCGAGTTTCTTCTCCGTCGCATCCGTGAAAACACCGAGCGGTGCGTGGGACATTGGTGTGCTGGGAGAGAGTCTGTACTTCGTATACGGCACTGATGCCAACTTTGATGCCGGAACAAATACAACTGTGAACCGCTATATCAACACAAGCGGCAACTTCAGTGGAAAAGCAGCGAATGTTACCGGAACGGTCGCACTTGCGAATGGAGGCACAGGAGGCACAACGGCAGCGGCGGCAAGAACCAATCTCGGCATCACCTGCACCTCCCTTTATAACGGTTCACTGTCAAGCGGAAGCATCACATTCAACTACGGGAACTACAATGCCTATCTGATTCTCGGTCAGCCCGGATCGGCGACTACAATTGCCGGCTTAGTGGTCCCGAAAGGCATGATCACTACCTCTGATGTAAAGTATCAGATCACAGATGAATCCTATTACCGCTGTTTCAATCTGAAGTATTCCGGTTCAACAGTTACTCTGACCATAAGTACAGGCAGCGGCACCGTTAACCGGGTGTTCGGCTTGACTTAAGGAGGTGCGATATGCAGATACTGCTTGAAGACGGATATGTTTCATCCTATGCCCTTGAGGGCAGCATCGTCGGCGGCTTGGAAGTTGCGGTTCCGGCGGATACGGAGCATTTCGAGGCACACTTCACAGCCTACAGGCTGAAGAACGGCGTTCTCGAATTCGATGAAGACCGCAATGCGGAAAACGAAAGAAAGGCACTCTGTGACGAACTGCGAAAGCGGCGGGAAACAGAGTGCTTTTCATATGTCAACAGAGGTCAGCCGTGGTACGACAGACTTTCCGCAGAACAGGAGGCGGAACTGGAAGCCTGGTATGCGGCATGGCTCAAAGTCACGGATACCCTGACGGTTCCCGCAAAACCGTCCTGGTTATATTGATAATTCAAAGGAGGTAATTGCCATGAAGGAATTCTGGACGACTGTCCAGGTCATTTTCGCCGCTGTCGGCGGGTGGCTCGGATGGTTTCTCGGAGGATGCGACGGTCTGCTTTATGCGCTTCTCGCGTTTGTGGTCCTGGACTACATCACCGGCGTGATGTGCGCCGTTGTCGACAAAAAGCTGTCCAGCGAAATCGGCTTCAAGGGCATCTTCAAGAAGGTGCTGATCTTTGCGCTTGTGGGCATCGGACATATCCTCGACACACAGGTCATCGGCGCGGGTTCCGTGCTTCGTACCGCCGTCATTTTCTTCTATCTGTCCAACGAGGGCGTGTCCCTCATCGAAAACGCGGGTCATCTCGGCCTGCCTATTCCCAAGAAGCTGAAAGCCGTTCTGGAACAACTTCACGACCGTGCTGAAAAGGAGGAAAACAGCAATGATGACGAACATTGAACTGGCGAACAAACTCAGGGATATCGCCAGGAACTACAAAACTCTATATGTCATGGGCTGCTTCGGCGCTCCAATGACCGCTTCCAACAAGAAGCGCTATACGCAGAACCACAGCTACAACCGGCAGGCGGCGCGTACCGCCATGATCAACGCCGCTTCCGCAGATACTTTCGGTTTCGACTGCGTCTGCCTCATCAAAGGTGTGCTGTGGGGATGGAAGGGCGACAAGAACGCTGTCTACGGCGGCGCGTCCTACGCCTGCAACGGCGTGCCGGATATCGGCGCGGACACCATGATCACCGTCTGCAAAAACGTCTCCACCGACTTCTCGAAGATCGAGATCGGCGAGGCGGTGTGGATGGAGGGTCACATCGGCGTCTATGTCGGCGACGGTCTCGCCGTGGAATGCACTCCGCGCTGGGACAACAAGGTGCAGATCACCGCGTGCAACCGCAGCGTCTCCGGCTACAACCGCCGCAACTGGACCAAGCACGGCAGGCTGCCGTATGTAACCTATGTACAGCAGACGCAGCCGTCCGAACCTTCCACTCCGGCGACGCCTGCTTCCTTTAAAAAGGGAGATCTGGTGAAGATCACCGGCACGAAATACTACAGCGGCAAGACCATCCCCAAGTGGGTAAAGGAGAAAAACTGGTACGTTCTCCAGGCTGACGGGGCGAGGGTCGTCATCGACAAGAGTGAGGACGGCAAAAACGCCATCTGCAGCCCCGTCAACGCCGCCGACCTTCAGCTCGTGAACGCGAAGCCCGGAAAGACGGTGGACGAGCTTGCACGCGAGGTCATCCGCGGCCTGTGGGGCAACGGCACGGAGAGAAAGAACCGCCTCACCGAAGCCGGCTACGACTACACCGCCGTTCAGACCCGCGTGAACGAACTGCTCAGATAACCGCTTATACGCACAGACCCGTCGAGGATTTTTTCTCCCCGGCGGGTCTTTTTTTATTAAAACCGTCAGTTTTGACCTCCTCCCAAGGCTACCAGGTAGAGGACGGCAGTAAAGAGTCCTCGGAAAGGGGTAAAGCCATGAGACACAAACTCAAAGTCAGTGTTTCAAAAGAACCGAAGACGGGCGGTATCGCAGCCGTCCGAAAAGTCTCCGTCCGTGAGCGTCTTCTGCGCCTGCTTCTCGGCGAAACGCGCAGGGTGATCGTACTCATTCCCGGAGACAGGGTCGATGAGATCGCCATCAGCGAGGAGGTGAAAACAGATGAGCGAACAGAAAACGAAGGCTGAAGTCGCGGAGCTGCTTCTGAAAACGGCGGACAGCCTGTCCGGTCTTGCGGACAGCGTGAGGGCGTTATGCGCGTCCCTTGCTGACAGCCCGCAGGAAGAAGCGAAGCCGCAGCCGGCAAAGAAGAAGCAGACCGTACCGCTTGAAAAGGTCAGAGGCGTTCTCGCCGAAAAGAGCCGCGACGGCTACACGGCGGAAGTCAGAGCGATCATTCAGAGCTTCGGCGCGGAACGGCTCAGTGAGATCGATCCGTCACAGTACGAAGCGGTGCTGAAGAAAGCGGAGGTGCTGGGCGATGGCTGATCACGCTGTACTGTCCGCGTCCGGCTCTCACAGGTGGTTCAACTGCACGCCGTCGGCGAGGCTGGAGCTTGAGTTTGAGAACACGGGCTCCGAAGCCGCCAGAGAAGGCACCGCGGCGCACGCTCTGTGCGAACACAAGCTGAAGCGCGCTCTCCATATGCGGAGCCGTCGTCCTGTATCGGATTACGATTCCGACGAGATGGAGGAATGCACCGACGCCTACGTCGATTTCGTCATGGAGCAGTATGAGGCAGCAAAGCAGGTCTGCGAAGACCCGGTCATCCTCATCGAACAGCGCCTGGACTTCTCCTGCTATGTGCCGGACGGCTTCGGCACCGGGGACTGTCTGATCATCTCCGACGACAGGCTTCACATCATCGACTTCAAGTACGGTATGGGAGTCCTCGTCGAGGCGGAGGACAATCCGCAGATGAAGCTCTACGCGCTCGGCGCTCTGGCGGTGTACGACGCTCTCTACGATATCCGTGAGGTGTCGATGACAATCTTCCAGCCGCGCCGCGAGAACGTCAGCACCTGGACCGTCCTCGTCGAAGACCTCAAAGCCTGGGCGGAGAACGAGCTGAAGCCCAGAGCGAAGATGGCCTACGACGGCGAGGGAGAGTATCTCCCCGGAGAGTGGTGTACCTTCTGCCGCGCCGCCGTCCGCTGCCGTGCGAGAGCCGAGGAAAAGCTGAAGCTGGCGCAGACCGAGTTTCGGATGCCGCCCCTGCTCACCGACGCGGAGATCGAGGATATACTCGCCGTGCTGCCGGATCTGACCAAATGGGCGAATGAGATCGCCACCTACGCTCTTGACGCCGCGCTGAACCACGGCAAGGAGTGGAACGGCTTCAAGGTGGTCGAAGGACGCTCCGTCCGCAAGTACCGCGATGAGGCAGCCGTCGCGGAAGCGGCAAAAGAAGCGGGTTATAAGGATATCTACCGTCAGTCCCTTATCCCGCTGACCGAAAT
>CANQKZ010000020.1 GCA_947624585.1 uncultured Oscillospiraceae bacterium
TTCCTGGGGGTCCGGGATATCGCCTACAACCATCCGAAGAGCCTGCCCTATCCCACGGAGAACCCCTGGGCGTAAAAACCCTGCCGGAAAAACGCAAACGGCGGCCTTTTCCGTACCCTGCGCAAGCAGCGCAAGGCGCGAAAGAGGCCGCCGTCGGTTTTGCGGAATTTGAAATAGTATACTTATTCAGCCGACTGAGCAGCCACTGAATGAGAAGTCAAAAAAGCAGAAAAGAGGTAAAAGTGATGGACCAAAACTGCAAAAGGTGGAGAAAAAATTATAGCAATCCGACGAAATAATGGCGCAAAAGGAGACGATGACAATGAGCGCAGGGCGAGGCGGAGGACGCAGGTGGGCTGACGCCCATCAAGGACGACAACGCTATCTTGCCTGCTACGCGGATAAGAGCGACAATATGTTCATCCAGCCCTACACGGAGGTACTCATACTAATATTCAATCAAAATAAGATATTCGCGATGGTCTTTTTCGGGTCATGCTTCGTCACGCGGCTTGGAAATACATACAGTATTCCCGGCGCCGCCTTCCTCGCCAGACACGAAAAATCCTCATTGCTCGGTGTCTTATTTTAATTGAATATTAGTATCAAATCCTATAAGGACACTCCGCATGGAAGCAATGGAAGGTGCCGAAGGCGAGGACAGCAAACCTCATAAAGCTGGGCATACCGAGATACTATGCCCACAAATGGGGAAGCATCAAAGCCTACTGGAATGCAGCCGGAAGCCGGGTGCTGAAAAGGTCCATAACAAACGAGAGACTCGCCCGGGCAGGATATTACAGCATCCTGGCCCGGTACGAGTCCCTGCACTTATGCGATTGAACCGCCGTGTACGGAACCGTACGCACGGTGGTGTGGGAGGTCGGTCCCGTCAGGGGCCTCCTACCCGATCACACCCCAAACCCCCCGTCCGCGCCGATGACCTGGGCGGTGATGAAAGCGGCCTCGTCGGAGCAGAGGTAGCGGATGAGAGACGCCACGTCCTCGGGGGCGCCGAGGCGGCAGAGGGGGGTGCTGTCGGCGAGGGAGGCCAGGGTCTCCCGGTCCAGGGCGGCGTTCATGTCCGTGTCGATGACGCCGGGGGCCACGCAGTTGACTGTGATGCCGGAGGGGCCCAGCTCCTTTGCCAGGGCCTTTGTGAGGCCGATGAGCGCCGCCTTACTGGCGGAGTAGGCGGCCTCGCAGCTGGCGCCGTGGACGCCCCAGACGGAGGAGATCAGCACGATCCGGCCCCATTTTTCGTGGATCATGTGGGGGAGGGCGGCTTGTATCAGATTGTACGCCCCGTCCACGTTGACGGCGAAGACGCGGCGCCAGTCCTCGGGGGTGGTGTCGGTGAACAGCTTCTGGAGGGCCACTCCGGCGTTGACCACCAGCGCGTCCACGTTCCCGGCGGCCTCAAACATCCGCCGTACCGCCTCCCGGTCCGACACGTCCGCTCGGACGGCCGTGCCTCCGATGGAATATGCCAGGTCCTCGGCGGCCTGGCGGCGCTCCCGGTAGTTGACGACGACCCGGTAGCCGCTCTCCGCCAACGCCCTGGCGCAGGCCCGGCCGATGCCCCGGGAGGCGCCGGATACCAGCGCCGTCCTCACAGAATGCCCGCCCATCGGAGGGCCAGAAGTACCGCCACGCCGGGGATGCCGAAGATACCGGTGACCACGGCGTTCTGCCAGGTCATGGCAAGCTCGATCCCGAACTGGGCCCCGTAGGTGTTCAGCACCCACAGCACCGCGAAGCCGATGCCCGTGTTGATGAGAAGCTTGATGAACCACCGTATGGGTTTTGTGAACAGGAATACCGCCAGAAGTATCAGGACAAAGATGGCGACCGCCGCCATCTTCGGGTCAAGGCCCGTCAGCTCCCCGACCTCCTCGATGATCTCCCCGGCGACCTCCTGGATGTGTGTCGTGTCCATCGTTTCCACCTCCTTGTAACCTGTCCATTATAACCTATATTACGGAAAAAGGCAATCGGTAATTTTCGATTGACAAGCGAAGGAAAAAGGTTTACATTTTTGACGGAAAGGCGATGATGGTATGACAGTCGAGGAAGCTTTGCGTTTTATCCACTCCCGCAGGCACGGGGGGCCGGATCTTTCGCGTATGCGGACGGTGCTGGACAGGCTCGGTGCACCGGACAGGGCTGTGCCCTTCGTCCACGTGGCCGGGACCAACGGGAAGGGGTCCGTGTCCGCGTTTATCGCCTCGGTACTGGAGAAGAGCGGGTACCGGACGGGTCTTTTCACCTCGCCCTTCGTCCGGCGGTTCAACGAGAGGATCCGGGTGGATGGCATGGACATTTCGGATACAGACCTTGCGGAGATCACGGAGCGGGTCCGGGCGGCCCTGGGGGAATATGAGAACAGCGTTGCGGAGTTTGAGCTGGTGACGCTCATCGGGCTTGCGTATTTTGCCGAAAGACAGTGCGACATCGCCGTTTTGGAGGTGGGCATGGGCGGCGTCCACGACGCCACCAACGTCATTGAAAAAAGCGAGATCTCCGTTTTCACCTCCATCGGCCTGGACCACACCCAATATCTGGGGGACACCGTGGAGAAGATCGCGGCGGTGAAGGCGGGGATCGTGAAGCCGGGGGGGCTGGCGGTGTCCTGCTGCGACCCGGGCGGGGCTGTCTCGGGGCGGTGCCGGGAGCTGGGGGTCGGGTTCATCCCGGTGAATCTTGAGTCCCTGCGGGTGCGGTCCCGGTCGGCGCGGGGGATCGAATTTGATTTTGACGGCCTCCGTGGGCTGAAAATACGGATGGCCGGGATGTATCAGCCCGCCAACGCGGCCCTGGCGGCGACGGCTCTGCGGGCACTGGCGGCGCGGGGGTGGAGGATATCGGAGGAAGCTATGCGGGCGGGGCTGGAGGCGGCCTATATGCCGGGGCGGTTCGAGCTTTTGCGGAAAGAGCCGGACCTTCTCATCGACGGGGGCCACAACCCGCCCGCCGTGGAGGCCACGGTGCGGAGCCTCCGAGAGACGTACCCCGGCAAAAGATTCCGCTTCATCCTGGGCGTCATGGCGGACAAGGACGTTCCGGGCATTGTGGACCGGCTCCTGCCCTCGGCGGAGCGGTTCTACTGCGCCGCGCCCCCGGCGCCCCGGGCCATGTCGGCGGAGGCGCTGGCGGAGCTCATCCGGGAGCGCGGGGGAGAGGCGAGGCCGTTCCCCTCCGCGGCGGAGGCGGCGCGGAGGGCGCTTTGGGAGACGCCCCCGGACGGGGCGATCTGCGCCCTGGGGTCCCTCTATATCCTGGAGGACGTGAGAAGGGCGGTTTGTTCGGAGGTTCCTTAGTCAAAAGGTCTCAGACGGCGGGCGCATTTCGTCAAAAAAACGGTATTAAAACAGCTTGCAATGCGGGGAAGGTTACGATATAATATCAGATGTTTTGTTGCTGTGTTTCCGACGGTGGAAGGACGGGCCGGGGGCTCATTCTCGCTGTCGGCGCGTCCCGGCCTGCGAAACAGGAAAGGGAGAGAGAAACTATGAGCAAGTACATCTTTGTCACAGGCGGCGTGGTCTCGGGGCTCGGAAAGGGCATCACGGCGGCATCCCTGGGCAGGCTCCTGAAGGCCAGGGGGCTCAAGGTGGCGGCCCAGAAGCTGGACCCCTACATCAACGTGGACCCGGGCACCATGAGCCCCTACCAGCACGGGGAGGTCTACGTCACCGAGGACGGCGCGGAGACGGACCTGGACCTGGGACATTACGAGAGATTTATAGACGAGGACCTGAACAAGTTCTCGAATCTGACCACCGGCAAGGTCTACGCCAACGTCATCGGCAAGGAGCGCCGGGGCGAGTATCTGGGCAACACCGTCCAGGTGATCCCCCACGTGACCAATGAGATCAAGGAGTTCATCTACTCCGTGGGCAGGAAGACAAACGCCGACGTGGTCATCACCGAGATCGGCGGTACCGTGGGCGATATCGAGTCCCAGCCCTTCCTGGAGGCCATCCGCCAGGTGGGCCTGGAGGTGGGGCAGGAGAACCGGCTCTACATCCATGTGACGCTGGTGCCCTATCTGCGGGCCTCCGGCGAGCACAAATCCAAACCCACCCAGCACTCCGTCAAGGAGCTTCTGGGGTTGGGCATCAACCCGGATATCATCGTCCTGCGGTGCGACGAGCACATCGAGGACGAGGGCATCTTCCGCAAGATCGCCCACTTCTGCAACGTGAAGCCCGACTGCGTCATCGAGAACGTGACGCTGCCGGTGCTCTATGAGGCGCCGCTGA
Source organism: uncultured Oscillospiraceae bacterium (assembly GCA_947624585.1). Taxonomy (GTDB): domain Bacteria; phylum Bacillota; class Clostridia; order Oscillospirales; family Oscillospiraceae; genus RUG626. Next base: position 4,266 of record CANQKZ010000020.1, read on the forward strand.
TGCTGGAGAACGAGCACTTCTCCGACGTGGTCTGCCGGGAGCTGCGCATCGACGCCCCCGCGCCGGATCTGGAGGAGTGGCGGCGGATGGTGGAGAGCATCAAGAACCTGCACACCACCGTCACTATCGGCCTTGTGGGTAAATACGTCCAGCTCCACGACGCCTATCTGTCCGTCTCCGAGGCGCTGCGCCACGCGGGCTTCGCGTTGGGGGCGCGGGTGGACATCGAGTGGATCGACTCGGAGACGCTGACGGAGGACAATTACAAGGATATTCTTGGAAAGGTCCAGGGGATCATCGTCCCCGGCGGCTTCGGCCAGCGGGGGATCGAGGGCATGATCCTGGCCGCCCGGTACGCCCGGGAGACGGGGACGCCGTACTTCGGCATCTGCCTCGGGATGCAGATCCTGTGCATCGAGTTTGCCCGGAACGTGCTGGGTTGGACCGACGCCAACTCCCGGGAGTTCGACGAGAACAGCGCCCATCGGGTCATCGACTTCATGCCCGGACAGAACGACGACATCGACAAGGGCGGCACCCTGAGGCTGGGCGCCTGGCCCTGCCACATACGGATGAACACCGTCATGGAGCGGTGCTACAGGACCCAGCGGATCATGGAGCGGCACCGCCACCGGTACGAGTTCAACAACGAGTACTACATGGACTTCGAGTTCGGCGGCATGGGCTTCTCCGGCATGAGCCCGGACGGGAGGCTTGTGGAGACGGTGGAGCTGTCGGGACACGAGTTTTACCTGGGCGTCCAGTTCCACCCGGAGTTCAAGAGCCGCCCCAACAGGCCCCACCCGCTGTTTTTGGGCTTTGTGAAGGCGTCCACGGACAAAAAATGAACGGCTCCGGCCCGGAACACGGGCCGATCTGGAAAGGAGTTTTCATATGTGCGGTATAGTAGGCTTTACCGGGACCCGTGAGGCCGCGCCGGTGCTCATCGACGGGCTTCGGCGGCTGGAGTATCGGGGGTACGACTCCGCCGGCGTCGCCGTGTCGGACGGCGGGACGGTGAACATGGCGAAGGTCAAGGGGTATGTGAAGAACCTCAGCGAGATCACCCACGACGGGGCGGATCTGAAGGGACGGATCGGCATCGGCCACACCCGCTGGGCCACCCACGGGGCGCCCAACGACGTGAACGCCCACCCGCATCTGAGCTCCGACGGGCGCTTCGCCGTGGTCCACAACGGGATCATCGAAAATTACGCCCTTCTGCGGCAGGAGCTGACGGGCCGGGGCTACAAATTTGCCTCCGACACCGACACCGAGGTGGTGGCCCACCTCCTGGAGCTGTACTACGACGGGGACGCCAAGCGCGCCGTCATGCGCACCGCCGCGCGGCTGGAGGGCTCCTACTCCCTGGGCGTCCTGTGCTCCGACGGGCGGCTCTTCGCCATGCGGGAGCAGAGCCCGCTGATTTTGGGGCTGGGCGTGGGGGAGAACTACTTCGCCTCCGACGTGGCGGCCCTGGTGCCCCACACAAAGAACGTCATCTATCTTGACGACGGGGAGTTCGCGGAGCTGACGCCGGACTCCGTCACCGTCTACGACGTGCTGGGCCGGGCCGTGGAGAAGCCCGTCAGCCGCGTCACCTGGGACGTGGAGGCCGCCGAGAAGGGCGGCTACGAGCATTTCATGCTCAAGGAGATCATGGAGCAGCCCGCCTGCTTCAAGGCCACGGTGGAGCCGCGTATAAAGGACGGCAGGATCGTCTTTGAGAACTTCGACCTCACCGACGAGGAGCTTCACGGCATCAACCGCGTCATCATCACCGCCTGCGGCTCGGCAAGCTACGCCGGGCAGGTGGGGCGGTACATCATGGAGGAGCTGTGCCGGATCCCCGTCAGCGTGGAGCTTGCCAGCGAGCTTCGGTACCGCAATCCCATCATCGACAAACACACCATGCTCATCGTCATCTCCCAGTCCGGCGAGACGGCGGACACCATCGCCGCCATGCGCGAGTGCAAGGCCCGGGGCGCCCGGGTGCTTGCCATCGTCAACGTGGTGGGCTCCACCATCGCAAAGCTTGCCGACCACGTGATCTACACCTGGGCCGGACCGGAGATCGCCGTCGCCACCACCAAGGGCTACACCACCCAGGTGGCGGTGCTGGATATGCTTGCCATCTACCTTGCCGACCGGCTGGGGCTCATGGAAAAGGAGCGGTACGACCGCCTGGTGGACGCCCTCCACGCCATGCCGGGGCAGATCCAGCGGGCCATCGATTTGAACAGGAATATCGGAAGGCTTGCAAAAAAATTCTGCCGCCACAACGCCATCTATTTCATCGGGCGCAACCTGGACTACGCCGTGTGCATGGAGGGCGCCCTGAAGCTCAAGGAGATCAGCTACATCTTCGCCGAGGCATACGCCGCCGGGGAGCTGAAGCACGGCACCATCGCCCTTGTGGAGGAGGGGAGCCTGGTTATCGCTCTGGCCTGCTACGAGCCCCTTTTCGACAAGACCATGTCGAATATCGAGGAGGTCAAGGCCCGGGGCGCCGAGGTCCTGGCCGTGGCGCTGGAGGGGAGCCGGAAGATCCTCTCCAAGGCGGACGACGTGATCTTCGTGCCCCGCACGGAGCCCGTCTTCAACCCCATCGCCCAGGTGGTCCCCCTCCAGCTCTTCGCCTACTACGTGGCGCGGGAGCGCGGGTGCGACATCGACAAGCCCAAGAACCTGGCGAAGTCCGTGACCGTTGAGTGATATTAGGGAACCTCTGAACAAATCGCCGCACCGGTCTTGACGGCAGTTTTTCCGCCATATTTCGTCAAAAAAATTTTGAAATACACAAAGTATTCCCGCAATTTTTTGCCTTATACTAATACTCGGCAAAAAGCAGACACAGAGCGGCGAGGATTTTTCGCGTCAGACGAGGAAAACGGCGCGGGGAATACTTCGTGTATTTCCAAGGCCCCTGACGAAGTATCCGGGGTCCCCACGCGGCTTGTCGCGTGGGGAGAGGAGAAGCCGAGCCCGCGCCTGAGGGCGACCAACGGGAGCCCGAGGTTAAGCTGCTCGCGCGACGACGAAAAAAGACCGCCGCGAATGGCTGGTTTTAGTAGAGTATTAGTATTGATCTGGCGAAAAATCTGCTCGTCAATCCCGGCGCTTCGATTTATTCAGAGGTTCCCCAGCCGACTACAAAAGAAAGGCCGAATACCTATGAAAGACCGCTACGAAAATCCCCTTTGCAGCCGCTACGCCTCGAAAGAGATGCAGTACATCTTCTCGCCGGACTTCAAGTTCTCCACCTGGCGCCGCCTCTGGATCGCCCTGGCCGAGAGCGAGATGGAGCTGGGACTGCCCATCACCCAGGAGCAGATCGACGAGATGCGCGCCCACGTCACGGACATCGACTACGACCTGGCCGACCGGTATGAGCACAAGCTCCGCCACGACGTGATGGCCCACGTCCACACCTTCGGGGACGCCTGCCCCAAGGCGAGGCCCATCATCCACCTGGGCGCCACCAGCTGCTACGTGGGGGACAACACCGACATCATCCAGATGCGCGACGGCCTTTTGCTGGTGAAGAAGCTGCTGGTCAACGCCATCGCCGCCCTTGCGGATTTCGCCCGGGAGCACAGGGACGTGCCCACTCTGGCCTACACCCACTTCCAGGCCGCCCAGCCCACCACCGTTGGCAAACGGGCCACCCTGTGGACCCAGGATCTGTGCATGGACCTGGAAAGGCTGGATTTTGAGCTTGCGCACCTGAAATTGCTGGGCTGCAAGGGCACCACCGGCACCGGGGCCAGCTTCCTGGAGCTCTTCCACGGGGACCATGAGAAGGTCAAGGCCGTGGAGGCGAAGATCGCCGCCAAGATGGGCTTCGAGGCGTGTATGCCCGTCTCCGGGCAGACCTATTCCCGGAAGATGGACGCCTATGTGCTGAATGTTCTTTCGGACATCGCCACAAGCTGCGCCAAGATGGCCACGGACATAAGGCTCCTGGCCCACATGAAGGAGTTTGACGAGCCCTTCGAGACCAACCAGATCGGCTCCTCCGCCATGGCCTACAAGCGTAACCCCATGCGGTGCGAGCGGGTGGTTTCTCTGGCGCGGTACATCATCAACACGGCCAAAAACGCCGCCGACACCGCCGCCGCCCAGTGGCTGGAGCGGACGCTGGACGACTCCGCCAACCGGCGCATCTCCATCCCCGAGTCGTTTTTGGGCGTGGACGCCATTCTGACGCTGATGATAAATGTCGTGAAGAACGGACGTGTCTACCCGAAGGTCATGGAGAAGCACCTTCAGGAGGAGCTGCCCTTCATGGCCAGCGAGAACATCCTCATGGACGCCGTGGAGCGGGGCGGGGACCGGCAGGAGCTCCACGAGCACATCCGCCAGTTCTCCCAGGTGGCCGCTGCCCGGGTGAAGCTGGAGGGCGGGGACAACAACCTCCTGGAGCTCCTTTTGCAGGACGAGAAATTCGGCCTTACCGAGGAGTCGCTGAAGGAGGTCCTGGACGTGCGGAAATTCGTGGGCCGCGCCCCGGAGCAGACGGAGGAGTTTCTGGCGTCCGTCGTGGAACCCATATTACGTGAAAACGCCGCTCTTCTGGGCGTAGATGCCCAGGTGCGGGTATGATAGGAGAGTTATAAAGATGTTAACAGCAGTCGTCGGCATCAACTGGGGAGACGAGGGCAAGGGCCGCATGGTGGACCTCCTGAGTTCCCGCTATGACATCGTGGTCCGCTACCAGGGCGGCAACAACGCCGGTCACACCGTGGTCAACGAGAGGGGTAAGTTCATCCTGAACCTGCTGCCCTCCGGCATCCTCCGGGACGAGACGGTGAACGTCATGGGCCCCGGCATGGTCATCGACCTGGAGCACCTGACCGGCGAGATGGAGAGGCTCCGGGAGAAGGGCATCACCATCACCCCCGAACACCTGGTGATCTCGGACCGGGCCACCGTCTGCATGCCCTACCACAAGATGATGGACATTCTGGAGGAGGAGCGGCTGGGCGGCAAAGCCTACGGCTCCACCCGCCGGGGCATCGCGCCGGTGTACGCCGACAAGTATATGAAAAAGACCGTCCGCATGGGCGACCTCTTCCACCCGGAGACGCTGAAAGCACACCTCAGGGACCTTCTGGAGTGGAAGAATCTCACCGTCTCAGGCGGCTACGGCCACGAGGCCGTGGACCCGGAGGCCATGTACGCCTGGCTTGAGAAGTACGGATTCCCCCTGCGCGACTACGTGAAGGACACCACCCGGTACCTGACCGACGCCATAAATTCCGGCAAGTCCGTGATGTTCGAGGCCCAGCTTGGCGCCCTCCGGGACATCGATTTCGGCATCTACCCCTATACCTCCAGCTCCAGCACCATCGCCGCCTACGCGCCCATCGGCGCGGGTATCCCGGCAAAGAGACTCGACAGCATCGTGGGCATCATGAAGGCGTACTCCAGCTGCGTGGGCGCGGGCCCCTTCACCTGCGAGATGTTCGGCTCCGAGGCCGAGGCTCTGCGGGAGGCGGGAGGCGAGTACGGCGCTGCCACGGGCCGTCCCCGGAGAGTGGGCGGCTTCGACGCGGTTGCCTCCCGGTACGGGTGCCTGGTGCAGGGCGCCACGGAGATCGCCCTGACCAAGCTGGACGTGCTCAGCTACCTCGACCGTATCCCCGTGGTGACTCACTACGACGTGAACGGAAAAATCACAGACGATTTCCCCACCGGCGACGAGCTGGAGGCCGCGAAACCGGTCGTCGAGTACCTGCCCGGCTGGAAAAAGGACATCTCCGGCTGCCGCTCCTTCGACGAGCTGCCGAAGGAGGCGCGGGAGTACGTCAATTTCATCGCCGAGGTCACCGGCGCCCACATCAAATATGTCTCCGTTGGCGCGGGGAGAGACGAGTATTTTGAGATGTGACATACCATGGACATCGGGATCGGCGATAATATTGTAAAATACTACCTTCGCAACGTCTATTTCATAAGCGGCCATAGCTTCGCGGGAAAGTCCACCATGGTAAAGATGCTCTCTGAACGCTTCGACATGATCGCCTGCGGGGAGAACTACTCCGACGCTTTCCCCCGGGACCGGCTCTCCCGCTGGAAGCAGCCGGGACTTGCGTATTTTGACACCATGTCAGGCTGGCGGGAGTGGCTGGGGATGACGCCGGAGGAGCACTGGCGCTGGACGCGGGAGACAAGCCGGGAGTGTACCCAGATCGAGATCCTGGAGCTTGTGAAGCTCTCCGCGTCGGGGAAGAAAATCGTGGCGGACACCAACATCCCGCCGGAGTTTTTGCGGGAGATCTCCGACTACGATCACGTAGCCATCCTGCTCACCGACCCGCCGGACATCGCCGCGCGGAAATTCTTCGACCGGGAGGACCCGGACAAGAAATTCATGCTGGAGCAGATCAGGCTCTGCCCCGACCCGGAGGCGGCGATGGAGAATTTCAGATCGTGGCTCGCCTACCGCCCGCCCTTGGACACGGACTGGGAGCACACGGGCTTTTGGACCTACACCCGCCGGGATTTCGAGCGGGATACGAGAGAGGAAATGCTCTCGGCTCTGGCGGAGCATTTTCAACTGACACAGACAAATCAAACCCAGGAGGTTTTGTAAAAAATGGAAAAGCGTGAACAGCTGTATGAGGGCAAGGCCAAGAAGGTCTTTGCCACCGACGACCCCAACCTTGTCATCGTAAGCTACAAGGACGACGCCACCGCCTTTGACGGGCTCAAGAAGGGCACCATCGTCGGCAAGGGCTCCGTCAACAACCGGATGACCAACTTCCTCATGAAGAAGTTGGAGGCCGCCGGCGTCCCCACCCACCTGGTGGAGGAGCTTTCCGACCGGGACACCTTAGTTAAGAAGGTGTCCATCGTGCCCCTGGAGGTCATCATCCGCAACGTGTCCGCCGGGTCCTTCTCCAAGAAGTACGGCGTGCCCGAGGGCATCGTCTTTGACGCGCCCACCGTCGAGTTCTCCTACAAGAACGACGACCTCCACGACCCCCTGCTCAACGCCTACCACGCCGTGGCCCTGAAGCTTGCCACCTGGGAGGAGATCGAGCTCATCAAGAAGTACGCCTTCGCCGTCAACGACTTTTTGAAGGCGGAGATGCTGGCCTGCGGCGTGCGCCTGGTGGACTTCAAGCTGGAGTTTGGCAAGACCGCGGACGGCGAGATCGTCCTGGCCGACGAGATCAGCCCCGATACCTGCCGCTTCTGGGATGTGAACACCAACGAGAAGCTGGACAAGGACCGCTTCCGCAGGGATCTGGGGAACGTGGAGGACGCTTACCACGAGATGATGAAGCGGCTGGGGCTCGCTGAGTAAGATTTAAGATTTTTCTCTCCGAAAAAGGGGGTAATTTCCCCTTTTTCGGGGAAATATACAAATATCTACGGTCGCACCGCACAAAACATCTGGTTTTGCAATGGGGCAGAATGGAGATTATAGCTATGGATATCTTTGACCATATCCATGAGGAGTGCGGCGTATTCGGGATATACGCCGCTAATCCTTTTCATGTGGGAAATACTGTCTACTACGGCCTGTACGCCCTCCAGCACCGGGGGCAGGAGAGCTGCGGCATCACCGTGTCGTGCTCCGGGAAGTTCACCACCCACAAGGACCTGGGGCTGGTGAGCGAGGTCTTCACCCCGGAGCGCCTGGCCTCCCTGGGGGAGGGGACCATGGCGGTGGGGCACGTGCGCTACGGCACCACCGGCAATTCGGGGCGCGAGAACGCCCAGCCCATCGTGGTCAGCCACTTCACGGGGAATCTGGCCACCGTCCACAACGGCAACCTCACCAACGCCGCCCAGCTCCGGCGGGAGTTGGAGAGCCGGGGGTCCATCTTCCACACCACCTCGGACACGGAGATCATCTCCTACGTCCTGACCCAGGAGCGGCTGGAGACGTATACCCCCGAGGACGCGGTCCTCCGGGCCATGAACCGGCTGAAGGGCGCCTACTCCCTCATCCTGATGCTGGAGGACAAGCTCATCGCCGTCCGGGACAAGAACGGGTTCCGGCCCCTGTGCTACGGGCGCAACGACCACGGGGACTACATCATCGCCTCCGAGACCTGCGCCCTCTCCTCCGTTTCGGCGGAGTACATCCGGGACATCGAGCCGGGGGAGGTGGTGGTCTTCGATAAGACGGGAGTCCACTCCATCAAGGACAACTGCGGCAGGGCGCCGGAGGCCATGTGCATCTTCGAGTACATCTACTTCTCCCGGCCCGACTCCCGCATCAACGGAAATTCCATCCACCACGCGCGGCTCCGGGCGGGGCGGTTCCTGGCCCGGGACTTCCCGGTGGAGGCGGACATCGTCATCGGCGTGCCGGACTCCGGCACCGACGGGGCCATCGGCTACTCCCAGGAGAGCGGCATCCCCTACGACATCGGACTCATTAAGAACAAATATATCGGGCGCACCTTCATATCTCCGGGCCAGAAGTCCCGGGAGAACGCCGTACGCATCAAATTGAACGCCGTCCGGGAGACCCTGGCGGGCAAGCGGGTGGTGCTGGTGGACGACTCCATCGTGCGAAGCACCACCATCGCCCACACCGTGGCCATATTGCGGGAGGCCGGGGCCACCCAGGTCCACGTGCGGGTCACGGCGCCGCCGTTCCTGAACCCCTGCTACTACGGGGTGGACATCGACTCCCGGGAACACCTGATCGCCTGCAAGTACTCGGTCCCGGAGATCTGCCGCCTCATCGGCGCGGATTCCCTGGGGTATCTGGGCATCGAGCACCTGCCGGAGCTGCCGGGGTGTTCCGGCGGGGGGTATTGTACGGCTTGCTTTACCGGGGACTACAAGACGAGGCTTCCGGAGGAGACGAAACGGGATATGTTCGAGGGAGAATAAGAGCGGCTGGGCCCGCCGGGGCTTTGATCGGCTGCCGTCCGAACGGACGGGGGGGGGAACTTCTTTTCTCTCTTTTGTTCCGCACGCGCCAAAGCGTGCTGCACAAAAGAGAGAAAAGAAGCAAAAGAGAGAAAATGCCGTTGTTGAGGTCGGTGGGAGACGAAGTCTCCTACCGTGTATCTCGGGTCGGCTCCCGCGTCCCGTGTCGATGGGTCTGGGAGGAACCATAGCCGCGCGGGTCGAAGACTTAATTGGTTTCTGCATCAACTTCGCTTGGCCGCTTACGTTGGCAGTGGTCGGTAGGTGGGTGGCTCTGTTTGGGGCCGCGCTTGGTGGGCGGGGGGGTGGGGCCCGACTGGGGCGCGGAGGCCAACGGAGGTTGTACGCCGCTCGTATTAAAAAAGGTATTTCAAAATTCTTTTCCTTTGGAAAAGTCATTTTGAAATGATTTTGATTTTTTTGCCTTGAATGGGTGATTTAATGACTGTCCTTTATTTTGTCAGACACGCGGAACCCAACTATATGAATCACGACGACCTGTCAAGAGAGTTGACAGCAAAAGGGCTCCGGGACAGCAAGCTGGTTACCCGGTTCTTGTCCGACAAGGATGTAGATATCATTTTCTCCAGCCCGTATAAAAGAGCGGTGGATACGCTCCGGGATTTTTCGGAATCGCGAGGATTGGAAATACACCTGGAGGACGATTTTCGGGAAAGAAGGGTTGACAGCTGCTGGATCGAGGATTTTACCTCATTTTGTAAAGCACAGTGGGCGGACTTTGACTATAAGCTCTCGGATGGCGAGACGCTGCGGGAGGTGCAGGCGAGAAATATCGCGGCATTGAATCGCCTGTTGACTGAGCACAGGAATAAAACCATCGTCGTCGGAAGCCGTGGAACCGCTCTGAGTACGGTCATCCATTATTATGACAGACGATTTGGATATGCTGATTTTGAAAAAATAAAAGGCTTGATGCCGTGGATCGTGAAGTTTACCTTTGAGGACGATATTTGTACGGAAATCCAATCATATAACGTATTCGAGGAGAATTTTCCAAAGGAAATTGGGAGATAACGCAAGCATCTCACGACATCAAAATCTTTTCAAAATGAATTTGCCAACGGCAAACAATTTTGAAAAACCTTTTTTATCTGTGCGAGGTACAACCTCCGTTGACCTCCGCACCCCGACACGGGCCCCACAACCACCGCCCACCCAGCGCGGCCCAAAACAGAGCCGCCCAGCCCCCGTCCACCGCCGAGGTAAGCGGCCAAGCGAAAGTGATGCTGAGCCAATTCGACACAGGACCGCGCGGATATGGTTTCACCCAGACCCACCGACACGGGACGCGGGAGCCGACCCGAGATACACGGTAGGAGACTGCGCCTCCCACCGACCTCAACAACGGCATTTTCTCTCTTTTGCTTCTTTTCTCTCTTTTGTGCAGCACAACGTGCGGAACAAAAGAGAGAAAAGAAGGACCCCCTCCGTCCCGCCGGACGGGACACCCCGGCGGTTCTCGCCGCTCGTATCGAACAGAAAACGCTCCGGCGAGTTTGAGCTCAACCGGAGCGTTTTTTGCGGGGTTATTTGCGATTTTCGCTTCCGTCCAGAAGCTCCGTCAGCTCCCGGATGCGTTCGATGGGGAAGGGGGGAGAGGAGACGGGGCGCATGGCAAGGCTCATCAGTTTTACCGGGTTGTCGTCGGCGGCGACCCGGTTGGAACTGAGGGTTCCGCACACGCGGCAACGGTGGATCAGCGCCCACTCGCCGCCCCGGCGGACCCATACGGCGATGGGGTCCATGGTCCCGCCGCACTCCGCCGCCCGGTCGCCGGGCTCGATGTCCAGGTGCTTGCTGGAGAGGCAGTTGGGGCAGTGGTTCCGGTGCTCCGTCCCGGCGTTCTCCGACGTCACGAGGCGGCCGCACACCTGGCAGGTGAAGCTCTCCTCACACGGACGGTTTTTATAGTTTTCAAAGGATCTTCTCTTGTTTTCCCTGTTCACGGGAAGTACCTCCTGAAGTTATTTTATGGATCCCTTCGGAGGCTTGTCGGCGGCAAACCTCCCGGTTATGCCGCGGTCACCGTTGTACCGATAAGCTTCTTCATGTAATAAATTCCTCCTTGACGCATAAGATGTCCGAAAGCGCGGGGCCTTCCGCCGTCCCGTGCCCCGGATACGGACAGTATAGCACATTCTCGGCGGGTTTTCAACAAATTGTCTCCGGCACATTGAAAATTTAGGCTTGTTGGGAGTTGAAAAACGTTGGCTGTTGTGGTAAAATACATTAACTGTGTAGATTCGGGGGTGCTTGTATGATTTCCGCGAAAATGATAAAGATGACTGAGGGCGGAAGCGCCATCAGGGCCATGTTTGAGGAGGGCGCGCGTCTGGCGGCCCAATACGGGCGGGAGAACGTCTACGACTTCTCCCTGGGCAATCCCAACATCCCGGCGCCGGAGAAGGTGCGGGAGTCCATCCTCCGCGTCGCCCGCGAGACGGACCCCATGGAGCTCCACGGGTATATGTCCAACTCCGGCTACCCGGAGGTCCGGGCGAAGGTGGCCGCGTCTCTGAACCGCCGCTTCGGCACCGGATTTGACGAAAACAACATCATCATGACCGTGGGCGCCGCCGGTGGACTCAACGTGCTTTTGAAGACGCTCCTGAACCCCGGCGACGAGGTGCTTGTATTCGCCCCCTATTTTCTGGAGTACGGCAACTATGTCTCCAATTTCGACGGCGTGCTGAAGGCCATTCCCGCCAACATCGCGGGCAACTTCCAGCCGGACGCCGAGGCCCTCCGCGCCGCCGTCACGCCCAGAACGAAAGCGCTCATTCTCAACAACCCCAACAACCCCACCGGCGTCATCTACACCGGGGAGTCCATAAAGGCCATCGCTTCCGTGCTGGAGGAGAAGCAGGCGGAGTACGGAACCAGCATCTACCTCATCTCCGACGAGCCCTACCGGGAGCTGGCCTACGACGGGAAGGAGGCGCCCTGGCTCACCGGTTATTACCGCAATACCCTGGTGGGCTACTCCTGGTCCAAGTCCCTGTCCCTGCCCGGCGAGCGCATCGGGTATGTGGTCATCCCGTCCGAGTGCGACGACGCCCAGCTCATCTTTGACGCCGCCGTCATCGCCAACCGCATCCTGGGCTTCGTCAACGCTCCCTCTCTCCAGCAGCGGGTCGTGGCGGAGTGCCTGGACGAGCAGACCGATGTGGCGGCCTACGACAGGAACCGGAGAACGCTCTATGAGGGCCTGACGGGGGCCGGGTTTGAGTGCGTCTACCCGGACGGGGCTTTCTATATGTGGGTCAAGACGCCGGGGGACGACAGGGAGTTTTCGGAGAGGGCCAAGCGTCACAACATCTTAGTGGTGCCGGGGACCAGCTTCGCCTGCCCGGGGTATGTGCGCGTGGCCTACTGCGTGAGCCACGACATGATCGTAAGGTCCCTGCCCGCCTTCAGGGCTCTGGCGGCGGAGTACGGACTTTCAAAATAAAGAGATTCACAGATTCGAGGAAAAACCATGGAAAATACAGAGAATACACCGAAAAAAGTGATGCTGTCGGGCATACAGCCCAGCGGAGCGCTCCATCTGGGAAATTATCTGGGGCCGCTGAGGCACTGGCCGAAGATGATCGAGGAGTTTGACTGTTACTTCTTCCTGGCGGACCTGCACACCATCACCGTGCGGCAGGACCCGGCGGCGCTCCGGCGTCAGACGCTGACGCTTCTGGCGAATTACATCGCCTGTGGGCTGGACCCGGAGAAGTGCACGCTTTTCATTCAATCCCACGTCCACCAGCACGCGGAGCTGGGCTGGGTGCTCAACTGCTACGCCATGTTCGGAGAGCTTAGCCGCATGACCCAGTTCAAGGACAAATCCGCAAAGCACGCGGAGAACGTCAACGGCGGCCTCTTCACCTACCCGTGCCTCATGGCGGCGGACATCCTGCTCTATCAGCCGGACTTCGTGCCGGTGGGGGAGGACCAGCGGCAGCACGTGGAGCTTTGCCGGAACATCGTCCAGCGATTCAACGGCATCTACGGGGACGTTTTCAAGATGCCGGAGCCGTATATCCAGAAGGTGGGGGCCCGCATCATGTCCCTGAACACCCCGGAGAGCAAGATGTCCAAGTCACAGCCGGAGGGGTGCGTATTCCTGCTGGACAGGCCCGAGGACATAGCGAGGAAATTCAAGCGGGCCGTCACGGACAGCGACACGGAAAGATGCGTCCGCTATGACCCGGAGACGAAGCCGGGGGTGGCGAACCTGATGCAGATATACGCCGCCGCCACGGGGAAGAGCTTTGAGGAGATCGAGGCGGAGTTCGACGGGCGCGGCTACGGCGCTTTCAAACCGGCGGTGGGCGAGGCGGTCATCGAGACGCTCCGACCCATCCGGGAGGAGACGGAGCGGCTTCTGAAGGACAGGGGTTACCTGGAATCCGTCTACCGCGCCGGGGCGGAGCGGGCATCCTATGTGGCAGACAGGACACTTCGGAAGGTCTATAAAAAGGTGGGCTTCCTTCAAAGGTAAGGGGCGCAAAAAAAGCACAGAGGGAAATTGATAGACATGAACATAGCTTTGGACGACCTTTTGAAAATCGGACTTTCGCTGGGTGTGGCCATTCTCGTTTGCTTTGCCGTGACGCCGCTGGTGCGGGCCTTTGCCGTGCGCGTGGGCGCCGTGGACGTGCCCCGTGACAACCGGCGTATGCACGACCACCCCATCCCCCGCCAGGGGGGGCTTGCCATCTTCCTGGGCTTCCTGGTGTCCGTGGTGCTGTTCGCGGACCTGGACCGGCAGGTGCAGGGCATCCTGCTGGGGTCCGTCATCATCGTCACCGTGGGCGCCATCGACGACATCGTGCCCCTTCCGGCGCTTTTGAAATTTGCCGTGCAGATCGTCGCCGCCGGGGTGGCGGTGGCCTTCGGCGTGCGGATCGAGTTCATCGCCAACCCCTTCTTCTGGAGCGGCGAGCCCTCCATCAGCTTTGGCCCCTGGACGGTACCCATTACCATCTTCTGGATCGTGGGCATTACCAACTCCATCAACCTCATCGACGGCCTGGACGGCCTTGCGTGCGGGGTGTCGGCCATCTCGTCCATGACGTTTCTGGTGATCTCCCTGGTGCTGAGGCAGGTCAACGTGACCGTCCTGCTGGCGGCCCTTCTGGGCGCGTGCCTGGGGTTCATCCCCTACAACCTGAACCCCGCCAAGATCTTCATGGGCGACACCGGCGCGCTCCTTCTGGGGTATGTGCTGTCCACCATATCGGTCATAGGGCTATTCAAATTTTACGCCATCATCTCCTTCACCGTGCCTCTGCTGGCGCTGGCGCTGCCGATCTTTGACACCTGCTTTGCCATCATCCGCCGTCTTCTGAAGGGGCAGAACCCCATGAGCCCGGACCGGGGCCACTTCCATCACCGGCTCATCGACATGGGCCTCTCCCAGAAGCAGTCCGTGGCGGTGCTTTACTCCATCTCCGCCGTGCTGGGCCTGTCCGCCGTGCTCATCACTACCTCCGGGGCCATGAAGGCGCTGATCCTGGTCTTCGCTTTCTGCGTGGCCATCATCATCGGTATCGCCCTTCTGCGCTCCTACGACACCCACATGGAGAAGCTCCACGAGGACGAAAAGCCGGAGCTGGAGGGCCAGGAGCAGGTGAAGTTGGAGAGCGCCGACCGCCCGCCTCTGCCTCCCACCGGGAAGGACCCGGACGGGGAGGGCCAATGAAACAAAAATTCAGACGAAGGGGCTCGGCTCCTTCGTCTGATTGTCATCCGTTTCCTTTTTCCGCGTCTTCCCCTTTGTCCTTCCTGAAGATGGAGATCCCCACCACCAGGAGGATGATGAGGAAATCCTCGTCCCGGCTCTCGGAGTAGAGGAACAGAAGCATGGCCGCCAGAAAGAGGTCCCCGGCGTCCAGCCCCTCCGGGAGGAGGGAGGAGAGTGCCTGGGCAAGTCCCCCCTGGGTCTGACTGCCGTTTGGACGGGGCGTGTCGCTCCGCCTGGGCGCGCCGCCCTGCCGGGGTGGGTTACCCTGCCGGGGTGGGTTACCCTGCCGGGGTGTGCCACCCTGCCTGGGTGGGTTGCCTTGCCCGGGTGCGCCGCCCTGAGGCGTCGTCTTCCCGGCGGGTTCCGTCCGGGGTGGGGGAGGGGTGGGCCTCTCCGGCGGATGTTGGCCGGACACCGGTTGGCTGCCGGACACTGGCTGGCTGCCGGACACTGGCTGGCTGCCGGACGCTGGCTGGTTGCCGGACACCGGCCGGGCGCCGGTTGGCGGCCTGACCTGCTGGCGGTAGTACCAGTCCGGCTGGGGGTAGCGTCTATAGACCGAAATCGAAGTCACCCCCCAGCTCGTTCATGACAAGCCGCGCCGCCCGGGCGATTTTCGCGATCTTCACCGCCCGGTCCAGCGCCGCCTGGCGCTCGGGCCGCACATAGGGCTTCATGGAGGCGATGAGCGCCGCCTTGCCGTCCCCGGCGGAGTTCATGCCGCCCATGATCTTCCCGATGGCCGCCAGGAGCTTCGGGCTCAGGTCGCCAAGGCCCGGGATGCCCGGCGATTCTTTGCCCGGCTCCTTCTTCGGCTCCTCTTCGGGCTCGCCGCCCGAGAGCTCACGGGCGAGGCCCATGATCTTCTCCATGTCCTTGGGAGAGGACAGGATGGAGCTCAGCATGTCCTCAAAATCGCCCATGAGCCGCCGCCTCCTTTACTTTTTGCTCATCAGCTCCCGGAGGCTTTTGACCAGCCTGGAGCCGGATTCGGTATTCATGACCTGCTCTAAGGAGGCCCGCAGGGCTTTCGTGTCGCCGCGTCGGACCGCGTCCTCGAAGCCTCCCGCCTCCAGCATGGACCGCACCTTCTCCCCGTCCCGGGAGGAGGCCAGATGCTCTATCTCCGAGCGCTTGCCGGACAGCTTTTTCCCGTCCTCACCGGCCAGGAATTCCTCCGACATACGCTTCAAATCGCCTTCCTTGCTCATTCTTTTTTCAAACACCTCCGTTTTTCATCATCAAGCCAGTATATTCCGCCGGAAGGGGAACTGTTACAATGAAGATACTTGTTTTTTCCGACTCCCACAGATTCATCCAGCCCATGGTGGACGCTATCCTGGAGGAAAACCCGGACCAGATCATCCACCTGGGGGATATGGAGGGCGACGCGGAGGAACTGCGCCGCCAGTTCCCCCGCATCCCCCTGGCCTCCGTCCCCGGCAACTGCGACTTCGGCTCCGGCAGCGAGGGGACGCTGAACTTCACTCTGGCCGGAAAGCGCTTCTTCATCACCCACGGCCACCGCTACGGCGTCAAGATGGGGTATGAGGGCATCATCAACACCGGCCTCACCGCCCGGGCCGACGCGGTCCTTTTCGGCCACACCCACACCCCCTTCGAAACCTGGGTGGACGGGACCCTCATCGCCAACCCCGGCGCCATCGGCTACGGAAACCGCGCCTACGGCGTCATCACAATTGAGAACGGAAAGCTCACCTATGAGGCCAAACGGGCATGACGCCCGCGCCCGTTCAGACAAAAAAGCACTCCCCGCGCTTTTCACGGGGAGTGCTTTTTGACTTTATTGGGATCCGTCACTTGCGGCAGCGGACGACGAAGGTGTAGTCCAAGCTGTCCACGGATACGGTGACATCGATGCTGCCGGTGCCGAGGCAGGTGAGGGTGGCCTTCATGCCCGTCTCGTCCGGGACCACGGAAAGGACGCTGTCGTCCTCGCTGGTCCAGGTGGGCATACTGGTGGCGTTGGAGGGGGTGACGATGGCGGTGACCTCAATGGTGTCGCCGATGTTCAGGCTGAAGTCGGTAGCCTGCTTCTGGTATCGGGTGCGGGCGCTGATGCTGGTGGCGATGACCTGAACGGGGATGTCATCGATGCCGGTCTGGGTGCCGTCCTGGCCGGGGACGGTGGTGCCGCCGGGATTCGTAAGGTCGGTGCCCGGAGTCGTGCCGTCGGGATTTGTCAGATCGCCGCCTGTGGTCCCGCCGGTCTGGGAGCCGTCGTCGGGGAGCGTGGTCCCGCCGTCGTCGCCCTGATTGCCGCCGCTGACGGTGCCGTCGTCGGCGTTGTTGATGTCGTCGCCCGTATTGTCGTTGGTCTTGTCCTTCTCACCGGCGCTGGTGACCAAAATCACCACCACGGCGGCGATGAGAACCACGATCAGCAGGATGCCGATGATGATCTTCCATGTGGCGTTGTCGCTGTCGGTGGTCCGTTTGCCCTTCTTGTGGCGGTGGGCCCCGCAGTAGGGGCAGCGGCTCCTGAGACTGGAATAATATCTGTCACATCTTCCGCATTTTGTCTGAGGTATAAGTCCCACGAATATCCCTCCGTTAAATCTCATTGGAAAGGGGGGCGGGACCCACGGTCACCTTCTCCCCAATTTACATAACATTTTACCTCATTCTCCCTGATTCGTCAAGGGAAAAACAAAATTAATTATGTGAATATTCTTTTACCAACGCCTGTTCCAGAAACACCCGGAGGGCGCCCTGGCATTTCTCCATATCCACCACGTAGCTGAGCCCGTGGCCCGCGCCGGGGACGGTGACCAGCGTCTTGGGTCCGGCGTAGGCGGCGTAGTTGTCCCGGCCCATTTGGCAGGGTACGAAGTCGTCCGCCTCCCCGTGGATGAAGAGGGCGGGGACCGAGGCCCGCTTTCCCGCCTCCAGGGCGGAGCACTCCTCCACGTCGAACCGGCCAAGGACGCGCCCGGCCAGCCTCACCATGGGGTAGCAGATGCCCACCGGCAGGTGCCGGCTTCGGATGACGGTGCGGATGATGTCCCGGGGGGAGGTGTAGCCGCAGTCGCAGATGATCCCGGCGACGCTCTTGGGAAGCTCGCTTTCTCCCGCCGCCATCAGCACCGTGGAGGAGCCCATGGAGAGGCCCTCCAGGATGATGGGCTTGCCGGGGAAGCGCTTCTCGGCGTACCGGATCCACTCCATCAGGTCCCACCGTTCCCGGATGCCGAAGGTCATGGCGAAGCCGCCGCTCTTGCCGTGGGCCCGCTGGTCGGCCAGGATCATGGCGAAGCCCTGGGAGTGGACGTACTCCGAGGAGCAGGAGAAGTCGTTCTCCGCCATGGACCGGTAGCCGTGCATCATGATCACCGCGGCGCGGGCGTCCTCCCGGTCGTAGACCCGGCCGAAGAGCTTCACCCCGTCCCGGGCCGTGACGGTGACCTCCTCATGGGGCGTCTCACGGCACCACCGCTTGCCCGATAGGATGAGGTCGGCGTAGGGCCGGAGCTCGGGCTTGAGCATGAAGTTGTGTTTTGTGAAATCGGCATAGGTGCGGCCCTGGAAGGCGATGAGGTAGAAGAGGACCTCCAAAAAGAGAAAAACGCCCAGGGCGATCAGAAGAACAGTCAGTGCGGTCACGGGATGCGCCTCCTTTGCGGGTGCGGAAAATTGGAATATATTACATCTTGTCCTCGTCGGACAGGTCCTTAAAGGGCACCGTCACGTCCAGGCCCTTGAAGCCCTCGCCGATGACCTCGTTGGCGTGGAGCATGACGGCGAAGGAGCCGGGGGCCAGGGTGCGGATCATGTCCTTGACCTCGTAGATCTGTTTGGGGGACACGGCGATCATCAGCATGCTCCGGTCGCTGCGCTTATACATACCCACGGCGGGGATCAGGGTGACGCCCCGGTCCAGCTTGCGCATGACGGCCTCGCTGAGGCGCTCGCATGCCTCCTCGTCGGGGGTGATGACCTCGAACACCACGGCCTTGTTGAAGCCGTGGATCATCTTGTCCATGGTGAAGGAGCACACGGCGATGGCGGCCCCGGCGTAGATGCCCGACTCGATGTCCCCAAAGGCGAAGACGGAGGCGACGACCACCGCCGCGTCGCAGATGAAGACGAAGGCGCCCAGGGACAGGTGCCGGATCTTTGTGACCAGGAGCCTCGCCAGCAGGTCCGTGCCGCTCCCGGCCACGTAGCCCCGGACCAGCACCGCGCCGGAGACGCCGTAGAGCGCCCCGCCGCAGACGGCGGCCAGGAGCCGGTTGTCCGTGAGGCTGGGAAGGAATGCCAGAAGATCCGCGAACACCGAGAAGGCGACGGTGGACAGGAGAGCGGATATTGTGTAGGCCGAGCCCTGGGAGAACCAGGACCAGATGAACACGGGCACGGAGATGGCGAACACCACGGTGCCCACGCTGACGGGCAGGAGGGAGTTGACGATGACGCCGATGCCGCCGAAACCCCCGGCGGCGATCTCGTTGGGGGTGAAGAAGCAGTCCAGGGCGACGGCAAGCCCCAGGTTGCCCGCGACGATGTAGAGAAGGGATTTCAGAGATACCTTATAGACCGACATGGCTCACCTCAAAGCACCCGGAAGATCCAGCTGACGCCGTAGAGCAGGACGCCCAGCACCACGTAGAAGCCCAGGGCCATGAGAACGTTCTTCGTCCAGTTTTTGACGCCCTGCTCGTCCAGGTCCATGAAGGAGTAGGGGTAGCGATAGACGCCGCTTTTGGGGTTGGGCCCCAAAATCTGGGCGCGGATCATGGCGAAGGCCAGGTAGGCCAGGGGGATCAGCAGCCAGGCGAACACGGCGGCAAAGGGTACGTTCTTGTCCGCGCAAATCAGCCACTGGAGGAGGGTGAGCAGAGGCACCACATAGTGGACATCCAGATTTTTAAAGGTGGCCCACTCGGCCTTAAAGTTGTCTCCCTGCTTCTTTTTGTAGTCCGGCACCAGAAGGAAGTGGTAGATGAGGTGAGTGACCCAGATCATCAGCGTCAGGCTGTACCGCACCCCCGCGCCGGCGAGGCGGCCATAGACGGCGCTGCCGGGAAGGGCGAAGATGAAGAGGAGAAGCTCGTAGACGCCGGTGATCAGGTTGGAAAGGTTGGTGTAGTAGGAGAAGGTCCCCAGCCTGTATTTCCCCTGACGCAGGCCCGCCTGGAGGAACACCCCCACCAGCGCGAGGCCCGCGATGGCCAGAGAGAAGATGATGTCGATGGTGTGCAGCATATCGATAACCTCCCAAAATGATCTTACCTATAGAATAAATCCAAAAGGGAAGTTTTGCAAGTGGTTTTTTCAGCGATTTAACCGAATATTCATGACACGGAGGGAGAGATGTGTTATGATAATAAAAACAAACCGATCCGGGGGGCGGACGCATGGCGTTCATTCAGTTTGAGGATGTGAAAAAGGTGTACAGGTCCGGTGAGGTGGAGGTAGAAGCCCTCCACGGGGTGACCTTTGAAGTGGAGCGGGGCGAGATCTGCGTCATCGTGGGTCCCTCCGGCGCCGGGAAGACTACGCTTCTGAACATCCTGGGCGGCATGGATTCCCTGACCTCGGGCCGCATCCTTCTGGATGGGGAAGAGGTGTCCGCCTACTCCCAAAAGCGCCTCATTGCCTACCGGCGGCGGGACGTGGGGTTTGTGTTCCAGTTTTACAACCTCATCGAGAACCTGACGGCGCTGGAGAACGTGGAGCTGGCGGCCCAGATCTGCCCCGACCCTCTGGACGCGGCGGAGACGCTGCGGGCCGTGGGCCTGGGGGAGAGGCTGCGCAACTTCCCCTCCCAGCTCTCCGGCGGCGAACAGCAGAGAGTCGCCATCGCCAGAGCCCTGGCAAAGAATCCCAAGCTTCTTCTCTGCGACGAGCCCACCGGGGCGCTGGACTACAACACCGGCAAGCAGATCCTCCAGCTTCTGGAGGATACCAGCCGCAAGTCCGGCATGACGGTGCTCATCATTACCCACAACTCCGCCCTGACGGCCATGGCCGACCGGGTGATCACCGTCCGCAACGGCACGGTGCGCGGTGTCCGGCTCAACGAGGATCCCACGCCCATTTCCCAGATCGAATGGTGACGGGCCCCACCCCACGGGAAAGGAGATCAGACCCTTGTCTCCACTTGTAAAGAACACCTACAGAGAGATCCTGCGCTCGCCGGGACGGTTTTTGGCGATTCTTGCCATCATCGTCCTTGGGAGCGGTTTTTTCGTGGGCCTGCGTGTCTCCCAGAAGGCCATGACGGCCACGGCGGACACCTACCTTGCCAGGACGGGCTTCTATGACTACTCCGTCGCCACCACCCTGGGCCTTGCCCGGGAGGACGTGGAGGCGTTGCGCGAGGACCCCAACGTGCTGGAGGCCGAGGGCGGCTTCCAGACGGATGCGCTGGTAAATTTCGGCGAGAACATCGACTATGTGTACACCTTCTACACCCTCCCGAGCCTCGTCAACACCCCGGACCTTTTGGAGGGGCGGCTGCCGGAGACGGCGGGGGAGTGCCTGGCGGACTCCTGGTCCAAGCTGACACCGGGGACGAAGATCTATCTGTCCGGGACCAACGACGAGGACACCCTGGACCTGTTCACCGTCCGGGAACTGACGGTGGTGGGCGTGTGTACCTCGCCGCTCTATCTGAATTTTGAGCGGGGCAGCACTTCTCTGGGGTCCGGGTCCGTCGCCTCCTTCTGCTATGTGACGCCGGAGGCCATTGACGCGGACTACTTCACCGCCGTGTACCTCCGGTGCCGGGATATGCCCGCCAGCTACACCGCCGGGTACGACGCCCGGAGCGAGGCGCTGGAGCCGGTGCTGACGGCCCTGGCGGAGAAGAGGGCGGACGCCCGGTATGTCTCCGTGGTGTCCGACGCCGAGAGCGAGCTTGCGGACGCGGAGGGAGAGTACAACGACGCCTTCAAAGAATACACCGACAAGCGCTCCGACGCCGAGTCCGAGCTTTCGGACGCCAAAGCGGAGCTGGACGACGCCAGACGGGAGCTGGAAGACGCGGCGGGTGAGATCGAGGACGGCAAAAAGGAGATCGCCGACGGCCAAAAGGAGCTGGACGACAACCGGACCACCCTGGACGACGGAAAGCGCGAGCTGGACGACGCGGAGCGGGAGCTGACCGACGCCGCCCGTGAGATCGAGGACGGCTGGCGGGAGTACGGCGAGGGGTACGAGGCCGCCTACGGCAATACGGAGACGCTGAACGACTCCCGGCGGCAGCTCAACGACGCCAGGGCCGAGCTGGAAGACGCCGCGCGCCAGATCGAGGACGGCAAAAAGGAGATCGCCGACGGCTGGGCGGAGCTTGCGGAGAACGAGCAGACGCTCCGGGACGCGAAAGCGGAGCTGGACGACGCGGCCCGTCAGATCGAGGACGGGAAAAAGGAGCTTGCCGACGGCAAGGCGGAGCTTGCGGAGAACGAACAAACGCTTTTGGACGCCCGCGCGGAGCTGGATTCCGGCAAGGCGGACCTGGACGACGCCCGGGCCCAGCTGGATGAAGGCTGGCGGGAGTACAACGACGGCGTATCGGAGCTGGAACGCCAGCGGGCCGACGGGGAGAAGCAGATCGCCGACGGCAAAAAGGAGCTGGAGGACGCTCTGGAGACGTTGAACTCCGGCGAACGGCAGTATGAAAGCGGACTGCGGGACTACCGCGCCGGTGTGGCGGAGTACAACAGCGGCATGGCGGAGCTGGAGCGGGGACGGGCGGAGCTGGAGCGGGGCGAAGCGGAGTTCAACGCCCAAATGGATGAAATCGTAAGTCAATTCAACGGGCAAGCCACTATGCTTGGGTATCATTTCGGCAATATAGAGGAGCTTGTGGATGCCTTAAACACGGATACATCGCTTTATGGAATCGTGGATGGGGTTAAGGGCGCGGGTACCGCCCAATCCATCATCGACGGCTACGAGACGGGCAAAGCGACGGTAGAGGCCGGTTGGGCCGAGTACAATGCGGGCAAGGCGGAGCTGGACGCGGGCGCGGCCAGGCTTGCCAGCGCCTCCCGTCAGCTGGATTCCGCCCGGGCGGAGCTGGACGATGGCTGGGACGAGTACAACGCGGGCGTGAAGGAGCTGGAGGACGCGGAAACGCAGCTCGCCGACGGCATCGCCCAGGGGGAGAAGACCCTGGCGGACGCCAAGGCGGAGCTGGACGCGGGCGAGGCGGACTACGCCGAGGGCCTGCGGGAGTATGAGGACGGCGAGGCCGCGTATCAGGACGGACTTGCCCAATATAATGACGGAAAAGCGAAGATCGAACAGGCGGAGGCGGACCTCGCGGACGCGGAAACCCAATACGCCGACGGCCTCGCCGACTACGAGGACGGCGTCCGCCAGTGGAACGACGGAAAGGCGGAGCTGGAGCAGGCGGAGATCGACCTTGCGGACGCGGAGCGCCGGTACGCCGACGGCGTGAAGGAATACGAAAACGGCGAAGCGGAGTATGAGGAGGGCTACAGCCAGTGGGCGGACGGTTTCTCACGGCTCACCGACGCCAAAGAGCGGCTGGAGGACGCGGAGCGGCAGTACGCCGAGGGAAAGGCCGACTACGAGGAGGGCCTGCGGGAGTACGAGGACGGCCTGCGCCAGTGGAACGACGGCAAGGCGGAGCTGGAACAGGCGGAGATCGACCTTGCCGACGGCATAAAGGAGTACGCGGACGGCCTTCGGGACTATGAGGACGGCTTAGCCGAATATGAGGACGCCCGGCGGGAGGCGGACCGGGAGTTCGCCGACGCGGAGGCGGAGCTGGCGGACGCGAGAGCCGAGCTGGACGACGCCCGGGCGGAGATCGACGACATCGAGTACCCGGAGGTGTACCTCCTGGGCCGCTGGGGCAACGTGGGCTACGCCTGCTTTGAGTCCGATTCCTCCATCGTCAGATCCATCTCCGCCGTGTTCCCGGTGTTCTTCTTCCTGGTGGCGGCCCTCATCTGCGTCACCACCGTTTCCCGCATGGTGGAGGAACAGCGCTCCCAACTGGGGGTGCTGATGGCCCTGGGCTATTCGAGAATGGCGGTCATGGGCAAATTCCTGGCCTACTCCGGCGCCGCCACCGTCATTGGCAGCGTCACCGGCATCCTTTTGGGCTCCCGTGTGATCCCGCTGGTGGTGTGGCAGGCGTACAAGATCATGTACTCCTTCTCCGACGAGATCGAGTTCTACTTTGACCTCCCCCTGGCCGCCGGGACGTTCTTCGCCTATCTCGCCGCCATGCTGGCGGTGACCTGGTACTCCTGCCGGAAGGAGCTTTCGGACGTGCCCGCCAACGTGATCCGCCCCAAGGCCCCCAAGGCCGGGAAGAGGGTGCTTCTGGAGCGGGTTCCCATCATCTGGAACCGCCTCAGCTTCCTTTGGAAGGTGACGATCCGGAACATCTTCCGCTACAAGTCCCGTGTCTTCATGATGATCCTGGGCATCGCCGGTTGCACCGCCCTAATGATCACCGGCATGGGCATCAACGACTCCATCAAGAACGTGGTGGACTACCAGTTCACCGAGGTTTCCCTTTACGACTTCACCGTCACCTTCTCCGGGCACCTGGATGAAAGCCAGCAGAGGGGATTTCTGGAGAAAACGTCCTCTCTCTCCGACAACGCCCTCTTTCTGCACCAAAGCTCCTTCACCGCCTCCGCCAACAGGACGGAGAAGGAGGTCTACTTAAACGCGGTGGACGATCAAAAGATCGGCGAGGTGGGGGACTTCATCAGCTTCCACCGGGGCGCCGCGCCCCTGGCCTTCCCCGGGGAGAACGAGGCCCTCATCAACACCGGCCTTGCGGAGGCCCTGTCCCTGAAGGCCGGCGACACCCTGGAGCTCCGGGACGACGGCGGCGTCTCCATGGAGCTGACCGTCTCCGGGGTGTACGACAACTACATCTACAACAACATCTACATCAGCACCGCCACCTACGCCGCCCACACCGGCGGGGACCCGGACATCAACTACGCCCTGGTGTTGAAGGACGACTCCGTCACCACCGGCGAGGCCCTGGCCGCCATCCTCCGCATGGACGACGTGCTCACCGCCTCCGCCAGCGAGGACCTGAGGGAGCGCATCGGCAACATGATGGCCAGCCTCATCTACATCGTCCTGCTGACCATCGTCTGCGCCGCCGCCCTGGCCTTCGTGGTCATCTACAACCTGACCAACATCAACATCCAGGAGCGCCTGCGGGAGATCGCCACCGTGAAGGTGCTGGGCTTCTTCGACATGGAGTCCGCCCTATACGTGCTGCGGGAGAACATCCTGCTCACCGTTTTGGGCGCCGCCGCCGGGGTGCCGTTGGGGCTTGCCCTCAACGCCTACGTGATGGGCGAGATCAAGATAGACCTCATCCACTTCGTCCCCCGGGTCCACCCCATGAGCTATGTATGGTCCATCGCCCTCACCATCCTGTTCAGCCTCCTGGTGGATGGCATCATGTTCCTGCGCCTCCGCCACATCAACCCCGCCGAGGCCCTGAAGGCGGCGGAGTGAGGGACCGCGGGAAGAGGGACCCGTCGGCAGATCCGATATGACTGCTGCCCTTGAACAAAATAATACGGGGCTGTGAAAAAAGTCCCGTAAAAAAGGAAGAGAGTTACCAAGGATCCCCTGGCAACTCTCTTCTCTTTTTGGTATAATCATTTTATGAGTGCGCCGGTTCGGTGCGCACAGTATAGTTGGGCGAACCACCCAACCCGATAAA
>CANQKZ010000021.1 GCA_947624585.1 uncultured Oscillospiraceae bacterium
CCTCTCCGCCGACGGCATCAGCTTCCAGTCCCAGGGCAAGACCGTCATCAACGTGGAAAAATACGACATCGTTACACAAGGCTGAGGATACCAGCGCCCTCAAATAGACCGCAAGGCCGCGGGACACGAAAATCCCACGGCCTTGTGTTGCCCCGTTCTTTTCTGCTCCGGATTCCCGTTTCGGCTAAACTTCCAAAAACAGAGTTGAACCGGGCACGGCAAAAAATCTCTCCCAAAAATCTGATTTGCACTTGAAATCCGCAGCCAAATCTGTTATATTACTACTTGCGCCAAGCAAATGCGCCCGTAGCTCAGCTGGATAGAGTGTCAGACTCCGACTCTGAAGGTCGTGCGTTCGAATCGCATCGGGCGTACCAAATGCCCGCGAAAATATCATTTTCGCGGGCATTTCTCCATTTTTTCGGAGGGCCTTTCTATGATGTATCCATTTCTTACGCTGAATGACGGAACCGAAATCGTCCACTCTGAGATGCTTGAAAACAAAAGCGTGAAGGTGTATATTGAAAAACCTGATGAAATAGACGGCTTTCACAGCGCGGTTTGTTGGCTTCCGGCTTATAAGTGGGAGGATATTTGCGGATTTTCCCATGCGGAATTGAGCAAATACGAAGAAATCATTACATCTACTGCACACTTGATTCTTCAGTTTTCTCAAGAGGGTGGATTTGACAGTGCCTCAAATTTTTAAAATCGGATCGTATATTGTTTATTTTTGGGCAAACGAATCCTTCCCACTGGAGCCTGTTCATGTCCATGTAAGTCAGGGTACTCCAAACATGAACGCCACGAAAATATGGATAACGCAAACTGGAAAATGTTATGTCTGTAACAATAATTCTCACATTCCGGAAAAAACACTGAAAAACATTTTACGCATTTTGGAGGCCAGAAGCGGCGAGATACTTGAAAAATGGCAAGAATTCTTTGGCGAAACACATTATTACTGCTAAAATAAAAGCTCCTCATAACCTGTGGGCCTGAGAGGAGCTCTTGTTTTGTCCTTTTTTACACCTCCAGCGTTTCCTGAAGCTTCTCGCTGGCCGCGCGCTTGTTTTTGTCGAAGGCATGTGTGTAGATGTCGAGGGTCGTGCTGACCTGAGAATGGCCCAGGAGGCCGGCGACGGTGGCTGGGTCGGTGCCGGTGGCGATCATCGGGCTCGCCGCCGTGTGGCGGAGGCTGTGGACGTTCAGGTTGTCCGGCAGACCGTATTTGCGGAGAACGTTTTTGAAGCGCCACGTGAAGGATGTGGGCGTCATGGGGAGGCTCGTCCCCTTGCGGCGGAAGAGGTAGTCGTCGTCAGTGATCTGCCGTTTCTCGTACTGCTCCGCCTCGTCCTCGCAGTATTTGCGGTAGTCCTCAAGTAGGGCTTCCATCTCTGCGGAGAAGTACACATACCTGTCCCCGGCGACGGTCTTTGGCGGCTTCACGATGATGTCCTCCCCCGTGAGCTTCACCACGTTGCGGTGGACGTGGATGGTGTGGTCGTTGTGGTCGAAATCGCTCCATTTGAGGCCGCAGCACTCCCCTCGCCGCATTCCCGTGGAGATGACGAGCTTGAAGTATGTCTCGTACTTAATGTTCTCCTGTCCCAAGGCCGCGATGATCTGCGCCGCCGTCTCCTCGTCGGCGACGGGACGCTTGAACTTTTTCCCGGCGTATTTGAAGGTCCGCCACGCCGGGTTCCTGTCAAGTAAACCGCCCTCCACGGCGTCGGAGAGGATTCCACACAGACATGCGTGGACACCCTCGATGGTCGCCTCGGAGAGCGGTTTTCCTGTATTCTTGTTTTTCTTGCGGCGCATATCCGCGTAGAGCTTGCGGAAGTGGTCGGCTGTCAGCTCCGTGAGCTTATACCCGCCGAGAACGGGGAGGAAGCGTTCCGTGTCCTGACGTTCCCGGATGATGGTAAATTTCGCCAGCTTCGCAGGCGCAATATCCCGGAGCCAGATCTCGGTGTACTCAGCTAATGTGGTGTTCGGGTTTCTTTTCGGCGTGATGTTCTTGCAGGTCATCTCAAACAGCGTCGCCTGCTCCTGTAGCCACTTGTCCGTCTGCTTTTGGGTCAATCCCTCCGGCGGGTGGACGGTCTTCTGCTGGGGTGGGCGGCGTTTGCCGTTGTAGTCGTAGCCCATGGATACGATGATCATGTACGCTCCGCCCCGTTTTCTGATGCTTGCCATCTTGCAGCCCTCTTTTCTCTTGTGATTTGCCCTGTGGAGGCAAACACACAATACCCCAAGCGCCGCGGAAAAGCTACTGGAAAGATATTCTTCTACAAAAGCAACAATTCTTTTTCGCCTTGGTATCTATTCAACAACTTTTTGTATTAGAAAAGTAAACGCGGCATGACCATCCTTGCGCTGGCGTATTGGAATGCACCCGGTCTGCCGGATGGCTTTAAAAAGGACTGATGTTATTGAAATTCGGAGAGGAAAAATATATAATTCATTATGGCATTTGTATTTCCCACTTTGCAAATTCCACACAGATTCCAAATAACCGCCACGCGCATTCCTCATTCATGGTTTATCCTGTGATCACTGGCGAAGGCCAGAATCATGAAAGGTGGGTCAAACCATGAAGAAGAAAATGATCGTACTGTCCGCTGTCGCCGCGGCGCTTGTGCTGTCGGTGGGATGTGTGAGCGCGTTTGCCGCCGGGAACGATTCGGATGCGGCGGACGCCCCCTCCGAGGCCGAAGAGGAAACCGCGTACAGCTATCTCACCGGTCAGCAAAACAGCACAAATCGCAACGATCTGTATGCACAGGCGGAGGAGCTTCCCGAAGAGGAGCAGGACGCTTTCCTGGCGGAAAACGGCATTGGGGAAACGCCCTGGTCCGAGGATGCGGCGGCATCTTACAGCTATGTTGGCGGCCAGCAGAGAGGCTCGTCTTACCGGCAGGGTGATGACGCGGACAGCACACAGGACATGTCCGGGTACAGCTACCTGACCGGCCAACAGCGCGGTGCCAGCTACCACAAGTAACAAAACGCAAAATTCGCAAAATGGCAAACCGTCCAAAGGGCGGTTTGCGTTTTGCGCTATCCAGGAGGAAGACCATGGCTTACCTGTTGGCTGTCGATGACGAAAGGGACATTGTGGAGCTCATTTCCCGTTTCGCGGAGCATGAGGGGCACACCATTGACACGGCGGATAACGGTAAAGATGCAGTCCGCCTGTGCGGCGAAAACGACTATGACCTGATCATTCTCGACATTATGATGCCGGAGATGGACGGGTTCACCACGTGCAAGGAGATCCGCAAGCAGAAACAAACGCCTGTTATCATGCTGTCAGCCTTGGGCACGGAGTACGACAAGCTGATGGGCTTTGAGCTGGGCATTGACGACTACGTAGTGAAGCCCTTCTCCCCCCGTGAGCTGATGGCGCGGGTCAAGGCGGTCCTTGCAAGGCAGCCCGCCGGAAAACCGAAACAGGAGATCGTGGTACAGGGTCTTCGCATAGACACGCTCTCCCATGAAGTCTTTGTGGACGGCGCAAAGACGGAGCTGACCGCGAAGGAGTATGAGCTGCTTGTCTATCTCGCCCAGAACAAGGGGATTGCCCTGACGCGGGAGAACATATTGAATAACGTGTGGGGCTACGACTACTTCGGCGACGACCGCACGGTGGATTGGCAGATCAAGCTCCTGCGGAGCAAGCTTGGGCCATATCGGAAATGTATCGTGACACTACGGGGAACGGGGTATCGGTTCGATGAAAAAGCGTAAGTCCTTCGGCGTGAAGCTGTGGCTGTGGTTTGTGCTCTTTGCCGCCGTCATTTTTCTTGTGCTTTGGCTCTTGCAGACGGTGTTTTTGCAGAGCTTCTATAACGATATGGCGATCCGTGGCGTGGAAAGGGCGGCAAAGGAGATCGTGGCCCATGCCGGGGAGACGGATTTTTATGACGTGATCGACGAAATCGCCGGGGAAAACTCCCTGCTGGTGTTCGTGACGGACGGGCAGAGGCGGATTCTTTACGGCTCCGACGCTTACCAGGGCCTCTACCGGGAGGAGCGGCGGAACGGCAACCCCTATCTGTCCCAGGACCAGGAGCTGAGCTGGGAACAGGGGGCTCTGCGCAATCTGCCTGACAGCTATGGGACGCTTCTGGAAAAAATGGAGGCCGGTGAGGAAAGCGTCGGCTTTGTCACCGAGGACAACGCCGCCTACGTGACGGGGAGCGTCCTTCCGGACGGAAACATCCTCTATATCAGCATGCCCCTGGGCACTGTCGGGGGGACTGTCCGCATTTTGCGGCTCCAGCTTGTGTGGGTCTCCGTCCTTTCTCTGGTTCTGGGCTTCGTCCTTGCCTGGGTCATTTCAAAGAGGTTTGAAAAGCCGGTGGCGCAGATCGCGGACTCCGCGAAGACAATCGCCGGGGGCAATTTCCACCCAGATCTTCCACGCGGGTTCTGCGTGGAGCTGGACGAGCTGTCTGATACGCTGGGTGAGACGGCCCTGCGTTTGGAAAAGGCCCAAAACACCCAGCGGGAATTTTTAGCCAACGTCTCCCACGATCTGCGGACGCCCCTCACCATGATAAAGGGCTATGCGGAGATGGTCAAAGATATTTCTTGGAGCGACGAGGAAAAGCGGGAAAAGGACCTTAATATTATCACCCGCGAAGCGGACAGGTTGACGGCGCTGGTCAATGAAATTTTGGAATTCTCCGCTATGCAGGCAGACGGCGTGCCGCTTGAGTACAGCACCATCGACCTGAGCCGCGCCACCCGCGAGGTGATTGAACAGTTCGCGCCATTCTGCGAGCAAAACGGCTATGTCATTGAAACCGAGATCGCGGACGGCGTTACGGCGAGAGCGGACGAGACGCAGATCAAGCGGGTCATCTACAATTTCATTGACAACGCCGTGAATCACACGGACGACAGCAAAAAGGTCAAGGTATCGCTGACCATAAAGAGCGGCTCCGCGCGTTTTGAGGTGACAGATTACGGCAAGGGTATTGCCGACGCGGACCTCCCCTACATCTGGGACCGCTATTACACCGCACGGAATAGGAAGAACAAAGCGGCGGTGTCCGGGCTGGGATTATCCATCGCAAAGGAAATTTTAACAGCCCATAGAGCGAGATTTGGTGTAGACAACAAGAGCGGCTGCACATTCTGGTTCGAGCTTTAAATTGGTTTTTGGACAGGCGGAGGGTGTTCATAGGCGCACCCTCCGCTTTTGTAAAATTGCGTTGTTTTTTCATCATTACGACGCCAACAAGTTCTGCGTCATGACCTCCGCGGCGTGGCGTTTGAGCTCCATCTGCGGATGACAGTAGGTGCGCTCCAGGAAGGACGTGTCGCCGTGGCCGGCGAGCTCCGCTACGGTCTGCTTGTCCACGCCGCTGTGGAGGAGGGTCGTCACAAAGTAGTGGCGAAGGGTGTGGAGGTGAAATTCGCTGGGGAAACCCAGCTCCTCATAGATCTTCCGCAGGTGCTTCGTGAAGGTGTCCGGGTGGATGAGACTTCCGTCGTCGTTCGTGAACAGGTAGTCGCTGGACTCGATGCCCTGCTCCTCCGCCACGCGGATCTGGTAGTAGCAGTAGGACTTTATGAAGGATGTGACATCCTCGTCGATGGCGAGGATGCGGCTCTTGCCATTCTTGGTGGGGCCCTCCTGAATCCCTTTTCCCGCTACGACGCTCCGGGAGCGGCTGACGGTGAGGATGCAGCGGTCACCGTCCATGATGAAATCTGACCACTTGAGGGCACACAGCTCACCGCGCCGGCAGCCGGTGTAGATGGCCAGCAGATAGTAGGCTTTGTACTGCCACGGCTCGTCCACGAGCCCGTCGAGAAACTCCTTCGCCTGCTCCGGCGTGGGAATGAATTGCTCCCGCCGCTCGGTGTCGGGCAGGTCGATCATCCGCGCCGGGTTCTTCTGGATGATCTCGTTGCGCTTGGCGTCCGAGAGGACGGCGGAGACGACGGTGAGGTACTTTTGCACCGTGGCCTCCTGAACGGGCTTGCCCCGGCGTGTCCACTTGCGAAGCTCCGTGAGCATGTTCTCTAATGCGATGGGGCGGATGTCCTTGATCTTGACCGCGCCGATGTAGGGGTAGACCCTTTGCAGCATCCGCTCATAGCTTGCGCGGGTGCTGGGGGCGTACTTGACCTGGCGGCTGAGCCAATGGTCGGCGTACTCCTGAAACGGCGTTTCGCCGTCCTCGCTGTAACCGTTTTTGACCTCGCGCTCCATCTCCTCGGCGGCATGGATGACATACTGACTGATGCCGCGCCGGGGCACGGAGTCCGGCACGGTGATGGTCTTGGCCTTTGAGATTTTCCTCCCGTCAGCGCGGTAGCCGTTGCTGACGGTGTTTTTAATTTTCGTTCAGATTTTTTGTGATGCTTGCCATTGTGTTGACCTCCTTAGTACATTTGTTGTAACCATGTAGGTTTCTCGTCCTCATGGTCGTCGAACTTGTGGCCCATGGCTATTTTCTTTCTCCGAGTTTCCTTCATAGCCTTTGAGTCCACGTGCTGGCGCATGGATGTGGCGTCGCGGACAGGGCCGGTGTCGGAGAGGGTCGCCACGGTCACAGCAGTCGAGATAAGAGCGTCAGCAACAGAGTCGAGAGTGAGGACGCTATCGCCGTCAGGACGATTGAGACTTTCGCGGTATGCGTCAAGCTGCGAACGCACTTCCTCGAAGCTCTCTCCACGTTTTCGGTGCTCATAGTATTGCTCTCGCTCATTTTCCCAACCTGTTGTTGCAGAGCCTGTATGCGGTTGCTCAGGCTGGCTGTCTGGCTTAGCAGCCGCTTTGCGTCTTAGCCGTCATCTGGGGCGTGAAAGGGGGCATTATGTATGCCCTCTTTTTTATTTTAGGAACAAAAAAGACCGCTGGCTTTTTCACCGAGGAGCCGGTGAGGGGCGGTCTTTCCGTATTTAGTTCTTAATAGTTAATTACTTTCTTGCGGGACTTTGGTTATAACGCCTCGCTGTCTACTTATTTTACATATTTTGAAAACCATTCAGTAATTTCGGGAGACATTTGATAGTAAGTCATCGTTGCGGAAATAGAAATCCAACCGTATGAAGGATAATACCCTACATTGAAACGCAAACCGTCTTTGGTTTCTATAATTACATCTTTTCTATCATCTGCCACACGGGTATATGCTTCCGATCCAATATCTCCTGCAAATACTTTGTCGTGATAATCGTCAAAACAGAAAGCAGGGAGAGCTGATAGTTCGTTAAAGAATTCGGATATGACAGTTCTGTCTGTAATAACTTTACCGTCTGTTTTCCAAGAATTATCGCTTTTGACCGGCGTTATGCTGACTATATCGTATGCGCCGGCAATCCCGTAAACCTCAAGCGCATCTTTAACTGGTAATGACTCATTCGTTTTGACGTGATAATTGCAAAATAGAGCATAGTAATACTTGTCGCCATCTCGGAATATTCTTACTGCCTTGTAAGGAGCAGGGGCATATTCAAGCAGTTCAATATTAGTTTCGCCGTTTGCCACAATATAGTTACTACGTTCAGCTTCAGGCATTTCTTTTTGCAAGTAAGCAATATGTCCTCCGATTTTCTCCTCTGTAATCTCTTTTTCCAAGCCATATTTTTTAATTATTTTCGAATTCTCAATTATTTCAAGATAGGCGTTTTCATAATCAATAAGCATAAATGAATCAACAATGTCTTTTTGATCCGGCGAAATAATCAGGTCTTTAACTAACGAAATCCCAATGCCAAGCAAAAGGGCAAAACAAGCGGCAGCAGCAACCCATTTGTGCCATACTGTTTTGGGTGAAGGTGCTGTTCTACCCTTAAATTCCGTTGCTTCATCTATATACTTAGGGTTGATATTCGCGATCGTCTCTGAAATTCTTTCCCTTTTCATAGAGATACTCCTTCTTTGATAAGATGTTTTTTCAGCTTCTCTCTTGTGCGTGCAAGCCGAACAGAAATGTTGTGGCTGCTTGTCCCAAAGAGCTTTGCAAGATCATCAATAGAATCAGAGTGCCAATAACGCCTTACAAACATTATTCTGTTATCTTCATCGAGCGTTTTAAGAAAATCATCAATGATTCTTGCTGTTTCAATAGCATTAAACTCTTCTTCGACCAAAGTTGAGGAAGGAATACAATCCTCAAGTTCGTCCAACGCTACGTCATAGATGCTATTTCTCTTTGCGGCGGTATTGCCGTGATACTTCTTTATAGCAAGA
Source organism: uncultured Oscillospiraceae bacterium (assembly GCA_947624585.1). Taxonomy (GTDB): domain Bacteria; phylum Bacillota; class Clostridia; order Oscillospirales; family Oscillospiraceae; genus RUG626. The sequence continues at coordinate 8,222 of CANQKZ010000021.1, forward strand.
TTTCGCACAATACGACAAACATAGCTTAATAAAGGCTTTGGATCATGAGGCGGTATTGTATTCCAAGCTCCAAAATAAGCATCGTTCACACATTCTTCAGTATCTTGCTTATTGTTAAGTATGTTAAAAGCAACCTTTGCGCATACAGGGCCGTATTTATCCGATAGTTCAATGATTGCCTGCTCTGAGCGCTCAAAGAACAATTCAATTATTTTCCTATCGTCCAAATTCCTCACCATCCTTTCTGCCTCAACCATATATTACGGTTTCGGAAGGGAATATCTCATCACTTTTCGATTTTTATCAAAAAATTTGTCTTTTTCTAGTATTAGTCATACGCCTTTATGCGGCGTTTGGAAAAGGAAAAAGCGCTCAAGTTTTACACTTGAACGCTGTAGAATAACTTATTCACATCTCTTTTATGTCAGCTTTCTTTTTGAGCTTTCTTAATTCAAGTTGGAATACGATTAGCCCGATAAGCGAAATGACCGCAAAAATACCCCATACAAGCTGTCGCATAGCAACTCCGAGGACGGCAGACACGACAAATAAGAACAGCCAGGGCTTTCTCATGTTTTTAATATAGTCCTGCTTATCCTCGTAAGTAGTATGCAACTGAAAAGGCTTGCCGTCGTTTTCCTTTTCGACGATCAGCAGTTCACGGTTGAATGTGGTGCTGTTGGTTGCGATCCTGCCGCCTTTGTCAGCCCACGGACGCGCAACAGCTTTTCCGACACTCCAGTTGAGATTGATATTTTTGAAAAAACGCGATAGCCGCAATCCTCCAAAAAGCGGGCGTAATCGGCTGCGCTTTCCTTAGATTTCTGCCCGATAAATTCGACGCAGTATTGAACCTGTCCGGGTTTACATTCTTCAAACTCATAGAGCAGCTTCCCGGCACGAATCAGCCTGTACCCTTTTTCAGCCATCCTGTTCAGCCATTTTTCCTGTGACGCGATCAGGCCGCCGTAAAAGCGGAAACATTTCCTGTTCATAAAACGCCTCCTATAATCCTTGTTGCAGTCTGCGTCAATTCTTGCAGCCTTGCCAATTCGATTTGAGCAATCTCTTTTCCGCGCGCAGTAATGAGATATTCTTTTTTTCTGCCCTCATTGCTGCCATATCGGGCAATCCAGCCCTTATCTTCAAGCGTATTTAGTGCGCCGTATAGCGTTCCCGCCCCCAAAGATAAACGGCCGCCTGTTTTTTCTTCGATGAATTGCATAATGGCATACCCGTGTTTTGGCATAAACAGGGAAAGCAAGATATAGAATGTCACTTCTGTCAGCGCACCACCTTTTACATTGTCCCTCAAACTGTCGACCTCCTTTGTTACGGTTACTGTAATAAGTATATCACTAACCGTAATACCTGTCAAGAGATTAAAGACATCTCGTTTAGAAATGCCCTTGCTATGGGAACTGTATAGCATATCCAAGCAGAAAAAGGACAGTAAAACGTGTGCAGATGAACGAAAAAGCCATAGCGAGGGCGGACGATAAGAAAAGCCCAATACTGCTTTACGATTTCAAGGCTTTCGGGGAGGCCATAGGATATACTCCATTCTGAACATCACCCGCGCAGTATGGCCCTTGTCCGAAAGGCCAAGCCGCTTTGAAATATAGCCATTTACCACATCATGCGGGAGGACACACAAAAAAATAAGGGCATTTCACGGATAAAATCGTAACCCCAGGTTTATTGGACCTGGGGTTACGATTTTTATTTTCCAAAGTATTTTTGCAGGAAATATGCCGGAGCGCAGCTCCAGGCGTGGCAGTAGCTGTTGACGATGGTGCCTCCGTAGGGGGACTCGCCGGGGTCTTCCGGGTTCCATAGCTCCCAGAAGGTATCGGCTCCCTCCTTGACCATACCGCCCCAATAGGAGCGCAGTACCGCGAGGGCCTTTTCGCGCTGGCCACAGGAAATGAGCGCGTCCACATAGTAGTGGACCATATAGGGCGTGACCATTTTCTCAGCATTTGCCTCGTGTTCAATAGCGCAAAGCAGTTTTGCCGCCTCCTGCCCCTCCACGACACCGCCCAGCACCATCCAGATCTGGCTCGCCCAGGACAACTGCCTTTCCTCACCGCTGACGAACAATCCCCTGCCGTCACGAAGCCACGACAGCGCCGCGGACTTCTTTTCAGCGTACTCCGCCAGAAGCTCCTGTGCGTCCCGCATGATCCCCAGCGCCGCGGCCAATTCGATAGCGGCCTGGACGCAGTAAAGGTAGATCCCCTGTGCCGATGCCTGTTTGTTGAGCCTCAGGTTCCAATCCACGAAGCACCAGCCCAGCCTGTCGCTGTCCCGCACGATGCCTCGCCCGTCAAAGAAAGCTTTCGCAAGCTCGATCTGTCTCTTTGCCGTGGGCCACAGCTCCCGTGCGGTATCGCCGTCATGGGTAACGCTCACATAGTCGCGCAGGGCCGCCACAAACAAGAGCGAATAATCGAACATCCGCGTGTCGTCCACCTCGATCCGAGGCTCCAGGAAGAGGCACGCGCCAACAGCTCCGTCCGGCAGTGTGTCGCCCGCCAGAAGATAGAGGCACGCCTTGACCATGTCATAGTTTTTGTAGGTCTCATAGTTTGCCAGCGCCTGGAGCCGCAGGTCGCCCATCCACAGCCGCCTGTCCCGTTTTGGCCCGTCCTCAAAGACCGTCTGCATACACTCCCGCAGGGTCCGGCAGGCGACGGCGTAGATCTGCTCAAGCTCCGCGTCCTGGCAGGCATAGGACGCCAGGGCCCCGTCGTCGGCACTGGTCACCGTGTCCGCCTCAATAGATTCCACGGTAAGATCGAATTTTGAGCTAAGGTCAAGGACCTTGATCTGCAGATAGCGGAAGGCGTACCTGCGCGGCAGGCTGATCTCGGCCGGGAGTACGTCGATGTGTACCTCCTCCTGCTGGATCCAGCCCTTGCTTATCCATCCGTGGTACTCCGCGGCGTTTTCCGAAAGCTCGCACTCCCGTTCGGCAAATTTGAACCGCAGCCACGCCGGGGCATCCGGGTGGGAGCCGGTAAAGGAAAGCTTCAGCGTCACAGTCCCCACATAATGATCTCCGAAATCGAGGCACAGGCTTTCTCCGGCCTTGAGTGTCCTCCCCCGGTAAGGCGTCAGGGGCGAAATACACATATGATGAAGCTTTGGGAGGAGGGCGGCGGCTTTTTTTAGGAATTCCTCGTTTCTTGACATGAGGCACCTCATTTCACGATTTGCAAAAGCTCCGAAAAAGCCTTCATGTTGTAATTTCCCGCTCCGGCACGGGCCGCGTCGCCCACACACGCCACGTCAAAGCCTCCGGCGGCTCCGGCCTGGGCCCCGGATACGGCGTCCTCCACCACAAGACAATCCCTTGGGGGTAAATTCAGCATCTGAGCGGCCTTCAGAAATACCTCCGGGTCGGGCTTGGAGCGTGTGATGTTATTCCCATCGGAAACCGCGTCAAAATACCCGCCCAGCCCGATCTGCTGGAGGATAAAGGGCGTATTTTTGCTGGACGAGCCGATAGCCAGCTTGAGGCCCATGTCATTAAGCTCCTGGAGCGTGGCGTTGACCTCATCCGGCAGGTCAGCGGGGCTCATGTTCTTTAGATACTCCTTGTAGAGCTCATTCTTCTGCTCCGCCAGAGTCCCCTTCTCCGCGTCACTGAGCGCGGGGCCGGTGTACCGCTCCAAAATGATCTCCAGGCTCGCCATCCGGGATACGCCCCGAAGCCGGTTATTGATCTTGCGGTCAAAGGGTACACCGATGGAGTCGGCCATAGCCTTCCAGGCCAGATAGTGGTACTCGTCCGTTGAGCAGATGACGCCGTCCAAATCGAAGATAATGGCTTTGTATTTCATGGTCAATCCCTCAGTCAAGATAGTCCTTCCCGCAGAAGGGGTCCACGGGGCTTGTTCCGGTGAAGGCGCTCCGGCCCGTTATCTTTTCCATCACCGCGCGACAGAAATGAGGCTCCGCGCTGTACGCGTTTATGTACGTTCCGACCATGGGCGCGTCAAAGAGATGATAGGGGTTCGCGGTACTGATCATCATGACGGGCACTTCGGAGGTAAGCCACGGCGCGTCGTCGCCCAGGCCGAAGCAGACGTTCCAGTTGAGGCGCAAAGTGGTGTTGTTGGAGGCGTTTTGCATGTTGACGACGTAGACGTAGAGATCGTAGCTCTCCCGCGCCTCACCGACGCTCCTGTACATCTCGTGCATGAGCTTCCCCTTCTCAGGCGAAAGCTCCGGGGCCATAAAATCCTCCACCGTGATGGATACCCGCCTGTCACGGACGGTGACCTCAAAGCCCTCGGCCTCAAAAAGCTCCTTCCAACGCCTCACCAGAGCGTCCTCCGGGTCGAGGCTCTTTTGGATCACATTGAGGTAGACCCGTCTATATCGGTTGGGAGATACAGGCAAAAGCCCCTTCCTATCGCGGACCAGCGTCACGGCCCTGTCGGCCACGCTCTCCGCCCACACGCGGTGCTCATCGCTCCCCACAACGGAGAGGGCCTCTGGTCCCGGGACCAGCGTTCCCGCCCGCTTTTTATCGGGAAGTCCCAAGGCGGCCTTCACGGCGAGGATCCTCGTCACCGCCTCGTCCAGACGCTCCGTGGACAGGACGCCGTTTTTGATGCCCTCCAGCAAAAAGCGGTAGTCCTCGTCCAGATCCTTGTTGAAAAGGATCATATCCGCCCCAGCCTCAATAGCCGTGGGAATGGCCAGGGCGCGAGGCATAGCGGAGGTAAAGCCCACCATGGGCGTGGCGTCGGTAGACACAAGGCCGTTGAAGCCCAGCTCCCCGCGCAAAAGGCCGGTGAGCAGGGGCTTACTCAGGGAGGCCGGCATCAGGCGCTCCCGGTGGCCGGAGTCCGGGTTTAGTTTTTTGACCCACGCGGGCTGGGCGATATGGCCCACCATCACCGTCATGGCCCCCCTGTCGATGAGGGTCTTATAGACCTTTCCGTAGGTCTCCGTCCATTTCTCCGCCGTCAGGGAGTTGACGCTGGTCAGCAGGTGCTGATCCCGCTCGTCCACCCCGTCGCCGGGGAAGTGCTTGACGGATACCGCGACGCCGCACTCACGGGCGGCGTCCATATAGCGGGAGGCGCAGGCGATGACCCGCTCCGGGTCGGAACCGAAGGTCCGGGTGTTGGTAATGGGGTTGTGAAACTCCATGTCGATGTCCACGATGGGAGCGAAGGACCAGTTGAGGCCCAGCGCCGTCCCCTCGGAGCAGGCGACCTTGCCCATCCTGTACGCGTCCTCCGGATCCCCCGTAGCCGCCACGGCCATAGGCGCGCCGAAGCTGGTGCCCTCTAAGGCCAGGCCGTTGCCGCCGTACTCTGTGTTGGCGGCCAGCAGGAGCGGGATCTTAGCCATGTCCTGGATCTTCCGGTGAGTGGCCTGGATATACCCCGCCGGCCCCGAGCGGTACATCATGCCGCCCACGCCGATGTCCCGGAGCTGATGGGCAAGGGCGTTTTCGTCGTCCGTAAAGCCCATGGGACAGAAGACCTGCCCGGCCTTTTGCTCCAGGGTCATGTCCGCCAGGGTATCGTTGACCCATTTGATTTGTTCGTCATTCAGAAAAAACGGGTTTCCACGCAAATCGACCACAGGGTTTACCCCCCTTTTTGATTTCATCCCCTTCTCAGGAAGGGGATGAGGTTTATTTTCTCGGTGAGAGTATCTTCTTCAAAAGCCCCTCGTTGTTGAGGTAAATTAGGAACAGCACCAGCAGCACGGCGTTGATGATGGACTGGGTGGAGGCGCTGACCTCGTTGGAGAAGGCGGCGAAGGTGGAGTTGAGCATGGACATACATATGGCCGCCATCAGATACCCCAGCTTGTCGTTGGAGAACCTGCCGATATACCCGCCGATGAACATGGGCAGGAAGGCGGTGAACATGATGCTGATGGAACCGAAGTTCAGGGAGCCGCCGTTTATATTGGAGCTTCTCGCCACATTGAGGAAGCCCACGATCCCCATAAGCGCGCCGCAGATGACATAGCAGAGTACGGCGTTGGGGACCTCCCGGATACCGGTATTCACCGAGACCGCCTGACCGCTCATCAGCGCCTTATAATTGTAGCCAAAGCGTGTGTGGTCAAAGAGATAGACCATGAGCGCCAGAACCGCCGCGATGATCAAAAGCGGCCAGTACCAGTTGCCGGCAAAGGCCGTCATGGAGGCGTTGCGCACCTCGTCCATCACATACTTGCCGCCGGTGACGGAGAAGGTCACGCCCTCCAGGATCAGCGTCACGCCGAGGGATGTGATGATGGGCGGGATCCTCAGGGTCACATAGAGCGCCCCGGAGAAGAGGCCCAGAAGCGCGCCGAAGACGATGTTGAGCGCCAGCATCACAAGGGCGCTCCCCGTCCCGCCTCCCAGGACGGCGTATGTGAGCTTGGAGCTGAGGACGCTGGCCAGTACAGCCATAGCGCCCAGAGAAAAATCAAAGCGTCCGGAGTTGAGATTTATGGACAGCGCCATGGTGGTGATCATCACCACGGCCGCGTAGAGTACAAAGTAATTTAAGCTTATACGGTTTCCGATCATGGTTTTTCCGCCGATGGCGCAGAGTATGAGAAGGACGGCGGCGAAAAGCACAGGGATCGCCAGAGTGCCCACGATCTTCTTGACTGCGGTGTTTTTCAAAGGACACACCTCCGTTTATTTTCCATCCTGGCGGGGCTTCCGCCAGGATGGAGTAAAGGGTCGAGATTAGCTGTCAGTGGGAGGCCACGAGGGTGGCGAAGCCGGAGTAGGTAACATCCTTGCCGATGACGGTATTGAGAACTTCCTTGCTGTAGATGGGGCTGTCGCCCTTGTCGCCGTTGTAGATCTCATTGAAGGTGTCGCTGTCGGTGGCGACCATGTAGCTCTGGTTGAGGGAGAGCGCGTTGCCCTCGGCATCGCGGATGAGATTGCCGTTGACGGCGTTGACCACGGCGGCGAAGATGGGGCCGACGGAGGAGGAATACTTACCGGCAAGGTATGTAAGCTTGCCCTCGGACATATTGGTGGCGTTGCCGGAGGTGAAGGAGTCGATGTCGGCGTACTGGATGCCCGCGCCGTTGAGAGCGTCGGCAAAGAAGGTGGTGGCCATACCGACGGAGAGGAAGGCCTCGGGGGTCTGTCCCACGATGGCGTAGAGCTCATCAAAGGTGGTGTCGCCGAAGCCCTGGAGATACCCCACGACCGTGACGTTACCGGCGATCTTGCTCACATCAACGCCCTGGTCGCCGAAGATCTGACCGACAACGGCGTCCATATCGGAGGCTCCGCCGTAGGTGAGGCCAAGGCCCACAAGGAGGCCGGCGGCACGGTAGACGTGCATGGGGTTGGGAATAAACGCGCCGTAGATGCCCACAGTCTTGACGCCCTTACCGGCGTAATATTTGCCCATAGCCAGGCCCGCCTCATATTCGCCCACCATGGAGGGGCCGATCTGTCCGACAAAATACTCGTTCTGCTTATACTGCTCGTACTGGGCGTCGTCCAGCATACCGGAGGCAACGGCGTAATAGAGCTTGTTCTTGGCGCAGGTGTCAAGCTGGGTGGCCCGGTCGGAGCTGGAGAAGGAGAGGATGGCGTCGTAGCCCTGAGCGGCGAACTTCTCGATGGCGCTCTTCTCGGCGGCGGCGTCAGCCAGCTGCTCGGTGTAGGTGAAGGTCACGTTGTAATTCTTGGCGATGTAATTCTCATAGTAGGCGCGGAAGCCCAGCGCTTCCTCGCCGCTGACGTCGGCAACGAGCACGCCGATCTTGATGGGCGTATCCACACCCTTCTGCTCCCCGTCCCCGCCGCAGCCGGCCAGGACTGTGAGCATGAGAGCCAGGACGATGATAACTGATAAAGTCTTTTTCATTGTCTTTTCCTCCGAATTTAAAATTTTAAATATGCGGTTAACGCCTTCGGCGTTGAGCCCTTACCGTGGAAGATTTCTTGTGCGGTAGTTAAGCCCCGTCACGTACACCACCGCCAGGAAGAAGACGGCGGAGACGATTTGGGAGATACCGTAGCCGGTGTTGGAGTCGATGATCAGCTTCAGGATGTTGTTGAGCAGTATGTAGCTGAAGCCGCCAATGAGCGCGGAGTAGATACGCGACCGGGGGCCGCCGGAGATGGGCATACCGCCGAACACGATAGCCACCAGAATGTTCATGCCGATGCTGCCGGCTGTGGAGGCTGTCACGGAGGGGGTGTACACCAGCGTCAGGAATGCCCCGAGTCCCACGCCCACGCCGGCGATGACAAAGGCGATGATGGCGTATTTGTTGAGGCTGATGCCGGAAAGCTTCGCGCAGACCGGGTTCCCGCCCAGAAATTTCTGCCGGCGTCCCACCTTTGTAAAGTCAAAGATGAAAAAGCAGACGACGCAGAAGACGGCCAGTAAAATAATTTTGATGACCGGCGGCTCAAAGGGCGCCACGACCTCGGAGGGGATGCTGATCCCGCCCAGCGCCCCGCCGTTTACGGAGATGATCTGTGAGGCGATGGCGGAGAGCACCGACATCATAGCCACCGTGGTGACGAACACCGGGATGTGGAAAACGCTTGCCAAAACGGAGCTCAGAAGCGAACACCCGACGGCGACGCCGAAGATGACCAACAGCATGACGGGAAGGCTCCCGGTGGCGTTGTAGGCCATGACGCCCAAGGTCGCTGAAAAAAGCGTGGACGCGCCCAGGCTGATATCAAAGGAGCCGAGGGAGTAAATAAAGATCGCGCCTGTGGCCACCACGGCGAGAACGACGCCCTCATTGAAGATGATGTTGAGATACAGGTCGAGCCGGTAGCCCTTCCCCGCCACGATGCCGCAGAAGGCGGCGAACAGTACCGCCAGCGCCGCCAGGGGCAGGATGTCGATCAGGGTCTGACGTAGCTTATACTTGCGGACATCAGGGTTTTCCGATTTTGTCTTTTCCATGTCACACCCTCCTTAAATCATGTATTTGATAATCTCGGTGTCGGAAAGGGTCGCGCTTCTTGAAAATTCCTTGGTGATGACGCCGTCCTTCATGATGAGGAGCCTGTCGGACATGCCCATGAGCTCCGGCATCTCCTCGGAGATCATCAAGATGGATTTCCCGGCTTTTTTGAGCTCGATCATCAGCTGGTACATGGCCCGCTTGACACCGATGTCCACACCGCGGGTGGGGCAGTCAAGAATCAGGATCTCGCTCCCGCGCCCGATCCATTTGCCGAATACGACCTTCTGCTTGTTCCCACCGGAAAGCTGACTTACCTGCTGGTCCCGGTCCGAGCACTTGATGGACAGCTCCTCGATCTCCTTATCCACATAGGCCTTTTCCCTGGAGCTCAGGATCAAAAACCCGTTGACGGCGTACCGCTCCATCCCGGCGATGGCGATATTGTCCCGGATGCTGGCGGGGAGGTTCAGGGACTCAATATCCCGGTCCTTGGATACATAGCCGATGTTCTTCTTCATGGCCCCGGCCTCGCCCGTCACGCGCTGGCCGTCGCCGGTAGTGACCGTACCGGAGTCGGGCTTCACCGCCCCAAAGAGCACCTTCCCCAGCTCGTGCATCCCGCAGGGCGAAAGCCCGCCGATGCCCACGATCTCCCCCTTGTGGAGCTCCAGGGAGACGCCTCTCAGGGCCTCGCCCAGGTATATGTCCTCCGCCCGGAGGGCCACCTCGTCGAGGCGGGAGGGCGTGAAGTCGCTCCTGTAGTAATCGCCCTTCAGCTCACGGCCTATCATGCTGGTGCGGATGGCGTCGGCGTCAAACTCGCTCTTGGTGAAGTGCCGGATGATGGCACCGTCCCGGAGCACCGTCAGGGTGTCGCAGACCTCCATGATCTCGTCCAGGTCGTGGGAGATAAAGAGCACCGCTTTGCCGCTGTCCCGGAGCTTTTTCATCAGGGCGTAGAGAATGCCGCGCCCTTCCTGCGAGAGCGCCGTGGTCGTCTCATCCACGACTAAAATCTCCGGGTCTTTCATGACCACCTTGGCGATCTCCGTAAGCTTACGGGTCTGGAAGTCCAGCGTTCCCATGGGCATAGCCCCGCGGACATTGTGAACGCCGATGGCCTCCAGCGCCTCATCAGCGGCCCTGTTCATGGCTCTCCTGTTCACGGTGCCGGCGGGCCCTTTGAACCTCGCCGTCTCACCCAGGAACAGGTTTTCCGCCACCGTAATGCCGGGGATGGTGCCGCTCTCCTGAACGATCATACCGATGCCCCCGGACAGGGCCTCAATCATGCTCCCCGGCGCCCAGGGCTTTCCGTGGTAGGTCATGGTGCCCTCGTTTGCCTTCTGCATGCCGGCGGCGATGGAGGAGATGGTGGACTTGCCGGAGCCGTTCTCCCCGATGAGCCCCCGGATCTCGCCGGGATAGACGTTGAGGTCAACATTTCCCAACGCCACGGTACTGCCAAAGCGTTTGTGGATGCCCTTCATTTCCAAAATTGGCTGTGCCATAAGCTTCACCCCTTTTACCGCTATTATAATCTGTCAAATTGCCTCAAACCACCGATGCTTTGCCCGCTTTCCACCGTCTTTTTATCCAAAAAATCGTTAAAAAAATACCAACGGGCCAAAACCGGCACGTCGGCGGAAAACCGAATAAAAAATTAAGTTTTTTGTCCAATTTTTATAAGTATTGCCCTTCCGATTTGTGCAATTTGCCAGTTTAAAAGGCAGAGTCCATAATAAATAGGTATCGATCCTCTCGGGTGCCGAGTGACTTTAAATCTTTTATGGTGGTCTATTCTAAATTTTTATATTAATTTTTTAATCTAAATGAGCCAGTAATTTTCTGTTCACCCTTGATTTTTTGCCCTTTTCCGTGTAAGATGGATGAAAAGGCGGTGATTTCACTATGCGGCAGAGATATGAGATCGTAGATTTCGGGCCCCAGATGCCGGTGCGATGCACCATGCAGAGGATCGGCAGCATCGGCGCGCATCTTCACGATTTCTTTGAGATCATCTTTGTCCTCTCCGGCACCTGCCAGATCCGCGTGGACGGACGGCTCTCCACCCTGAACGCCGAGGACGTGATCGCTGTGAATCCCCACACGCCCCATGAGCTTCAGGGGGTGGAGTGTGTGCTGATCTCCGTCCAGTTCCAGCAGAGCATCTTTGAGCAGACCCTTCCCAATCCCCAGCACCCGGACTTTTCCTGTGACAGCTCCCAACAGGGCGACAGCGCGGCCTTTATGGAGATACGCCGTCTCATCGCGCGCCTTGTGAAAAACAACGCCGACCGCCAGCTGGGCTTTGAGCTTCGCAACTGGAGCCTCATCTATGAGCTGATGGACGTGATGTTCAACAATTTCCGGGTGGACGGCGAGCTCAGGAGCTACCGCTATGCCGCCCGCGTGGAGCGCATCACCGCCATCATGAACGAGCGCTTTACGGAAAATTACGGCCTTGCGGAGCTGGCGGACGAGCTTCACCTGTCCGCGCCGTATCTGTCCAAATTCTTTGACGCCCACTTCGGCATGAGCTTTCTTGCCTACCGCACGGAGCTGCGCCTTGGGAGGGCCGTGTCCCTCTTGGAGAAGACCGAGGACAACATCGAGACCGTCTCCGCCGAGAGCGGCTTTCCCAACAGCTACGCCTTTGTGCAGGCGTTCAAAAAGGAATACGGCGTCCTGCCCAGCATCTACCGCCGGCAGTACCGCGCCGAACGAAGCGGAAAACCGGACTCCCCCGTCCCCGTGGTAGAACAGCACGACTATATGGCGGGGCTCAAAAAGTATCTGGACACGCCAACGCAAGCTCCACGCCCGGAGCAGGTGATCACCTGCCCTGTCCGCCTGAGCCGGAATGCCGCCGTCCGGTCCCTTCGCCACACCTGGCGCAAGCTCACCGGCATCAGCCACGCCCGTGGACTTCTCTTCGCCGATGGGCAGGAGATGGTGCGCAGGGCGGCGCGGGAGATCGGATTTGAAACCGTCAAATTCGGCGGCGTATTCTCCGACGACCTGCACGTATATTCCGAGGACGCCAAGGGGCGGCCTGTCTACGATTTTACCTATCTTGACCGCGTCTTCGATTTTTTAAAAAGCGTCTCCATGCGCCCCATGGTCGAGCTGGGCTATATGCCGCGGCTCCTGGCCCGGGACCCGAACCGGTTCCTCTTCAACGAGCTTGTCAGCGAGCCGTCGAGCCTTGCCAAGTGGAGCGGCCTTGTGTCCGCTTTTTTCTCCCACCTTCTCTCCCGTTACGGTGAGGAGGAGGTTTCAAAATGGCTATTTACCCTCTGGCACCAGCCGGACACGCCGGAATCCATGTACGGGTTTTCTACCGATCAGGCTTTTTATTCGTTCTGGAGCGCCACATACAGGGCTGTGAAGGAGCTCTGTCCCACCATCGCCCTGGGGGCTCCCCCCACCTTCTATATCGCCCGGCCGGGGTATGAAAACTGGTATCTCCCCTTCCTCTCCTGGTGCCGGGAAAACGGCTGTGTGCCGGATTTTCTCAACTTTAACTTTTACGATACCTCCCTCTCCGACAAGAGCGGTACGCAGGAGGCCTTCGGGTTCGTCATGTCCATGACGCTGGGCGAGGACCCCAACGGCATGGCCAATTTTGTGGATATGGTGACGGATGAGGCCAAAAGCGCCGTCCCCGGTCTTCCCATCTTCCTGAGCGAGTGGAACACCAGCCCCAGTCAGCAGGACCTTCTCAACGACACCTGCTTCAAGTCCTGCTATATCGTCAAGAGCGTTCTGGAGAACTACGACAGGCTTGACGGCTTTGGTTACTGGTCCCTCACCGACTGGATGGGCGAGGCTCCCCTGCCCCGGGAGCTGTTCTTCGGCGGCCTCGGTCTTTTCACCGCCAACGGCATCCCCAAGGCGTCCTATTACGCCTTCACGCTTTTGTCCAAGCTGGGCGACACCCTCATGGGCCGGGGCGACGGCTGGTTTGCCGTAAGGCGCGGGGATCGGTATCAGTTCCTGCTCTACAACTACCGCCATTTCAGCCGCCTGTACGCCCAGGGCGAGCGATTCGACATGACCTTCACGGACCGCTACACCCCCTTTTCCCCGGAACAGAGCCTTGACGTGCATATCTCCCTGACGGACATGGAGGACGGCGAGTACACCGTCCGGGAGACCGTCATCAACCGCCGCTCCGGAAGCGCCTTTGACCGATGGATCGACCTGGGCGCCATGGAGCCGGATACCGACGAGGAGCTTGCCGCCCTCAAGGCCCTCAGCACACCCGCCGTCTCGAAATACCGCGTCACCTGCCGCCGCCACACCCTGGAGCTTGACGCCATGCTGGACATGCTCGAAGTCCGGCTGCTGGAGATCACAAAAAACTAAATCCGCACACCAAAAAGCCGCGGTCGGAGATCCGACCGCGGCTTTTTCTTGTGTTGTTGTATCGTTTCTTACAGAAGGCTCCTGTAGAGTTCCTTGATCTCCTCCACGCTGGTCTCCCGCGGGTTGCCGGGGCGGCAGGCGTCGGCGTAGGCGGACTCCGAGAGAAAGTCGATGTCCTCCTCCTTGAGGATGCCCTTGAGGTCGGCGGGGATGCCCACATCGGCGGAAAGCTTCTTCACCGCGGCGATGGTGGCGTCGGCGGCGTCCTTATCGTTCATGCTGTCGATGCCGGGGACGCACATGGCCCGGCCGATAGCCCGGTAGCGCTCGCCGGCCACAGGGGCGTTGTACATAAGGCCGGTGGGGAGGATAATGGCGCAGGCCACGCCGTGGGGCGTGTCGTAGAGCGCCGAGAGCCCGTGGGCCATGGAGTGGACGATGCCGAGGCCCACGTTGGAAAAGCCCATGCCGGCGATATACTGTCCCAGCGCCATGCCCTCCCGCCCGTCGGGGTCGTTCCGGACGGCGGCGCGGAGGTTCGCGGAGATGAGCCGGATGGCCTCCAGGTGGAACATGTCGGAAATGGCGCAGTGGCCGGCGGTGATGTAGCCCTCGATGGCGTGGGTCAGGGCGTCCATGCCGGTGGCGGCGGTGAGGCTCTTGGGCATGGTGCTCATCATGTCCGGGTCCACCACGGCGATCTCCGGGATGTCGTTCACGTCCACGCAGACGAACTTGCGCTTCTTCTCCACGTCGGTAATCACGTAGTTGATGGTGACCTCGGCGGCGGTGCCGGCGGTGGTGGGCACGGCGATGGTGAAGACAGCGTGCTTTTTGGTGGGAGCCACGCCCTCCAGGCTTCTCACGTCGGCAAACTCCGGGTTCTCCGCAATGATGCCGATGGCCTTGGCGGTGTCCATGGCCGAGCCGCCGCCAACCGCCACGATGCAGTCCGCGCCGGAGCTCTTGAAGCACTCCACGCCGTGCTGCACGTTCTCGATGGTGGGGTTGGCCTTGATGTCGGAGTAGACCTCATAGGGGAAGGCCGCCGCGTCCAGGAGGGCGGTGACCTTCTGGGTGACGCCGAACTTGAGAAGATCCGGGTCCGTGGCCACAAAGGCCTTCCTGTATCCCCGGGCGGTGAGCTCGGGGACGATGTTCTCAATGGCCCCGTGGCCGTGGTAGGAGACGGTGTTGAGGACGATGCGTGATACCATACAAATACACTCCTTTATATTGTAATTTTAAATTGAAATTGAAATGATTCCCTTCCGAGGCTTTTACGCCTGCCTGGGCGCCAGGTACCCCTCCCTCGGCTCGACCTCGAAGCGGTCCACCAGGAGCCAGAGCTGGTCGTCGGTAATGGTGGTGAGAAGCGGCAGGTGGGCGATCTTCATGTAGATCTCCGCCGCCTTCTCCGCCGTCTCGATGAGGCCGAAGGTCTCGTCGAGATCCTTGCCTGCGCCGTAGATGCCGTGCTGGGACCAGACGACGAGGCGGGCCGAGCCCATCTTCTCCGCCGTGGCGATGCCGATCTCGTTGGTGCCGCACAGCATCCACGGCAGGACGTTGACGCCGTCCGGGAACACGACGATACACTCCGTGCACATCTGCCAGAGGGTGCGGGTGAAGGCCTTTTCATTGAGGTCGTGGACGTAGGTCATGGCCAGGAGATTTCCGGGGTGGCAGTGCATCACCACGCGGTTTTCGGGGTCCACCGCGAGACGCGCGGCGTGGCTCATCAGGTGCGCCGGCAGCTCTGAGGTGAACTTGCCGCCGTCCGCGTAGCCCCAGAGAAGCTGGGCGGTGCGGCCGGAGTCGGTGACGCGGATGAGGCCGAGGTTGACCTCCGGGGCGTACTGGACGTTTTTAAAATACTTGCCCGTGCCGGTGACGAGGAAGTATTTGCCGTCCAGCGTCGAGGCGTCAAAGCCGGTGGGAATTTCCCGGAGGACGGAATTGAGGTCGAGGTACTTTGCGACCTCATCCTCGTCCACCATGAGGCTGATGTTACCGCCGTTGCGCTCGTCCCAGCCGTGGTCGTACATATTGGTGGCCGTGCGGATCATCTCCACCATGAAGGGGGCGGTAAGAATATTTTTCATGTCATTGACCTCTCTTTGCAAGCACTTGGGCTTCGTATTTTCTGATCTCCGGGAGCCACTCCCCGTCCAGGGGCTTATGCTCCCTGCGGCAGTATTCGTCCCAAATCTCCCCGAAGGGCGCGGTTTTCAGGTCCTCCTGCAACACCATAAGGGACGTCCAGTCGCCCTCGTCCTGGAGGCGCTTTTCCGTGTCATTGGGCTGTAAAAGGGCGAAGAGCAGGGCCTTTTGGAGGTTCCGAAATCCCGTCACCCAGGCGGAGACGCGATTGATGGAGGCGTCGAAGTAATCTAAGGCGATCTTCACCCGACCATCAAGCCCGCCGCAACGGACGATCTCCCGGGCGATCTCTTTCGTCTCGTCGTCAAAGAGCACCACATGGTCGGAGTCCCAGCGGATGGGGCGCGTCACGTGCAGGGCGATCTCCGGGAAGAAGGCGAGGAGCGCCGGGATCTTGTCGCTGACCACCTCCGTGGGATGGTAGTGGCCGTTGTCCATGAGAGGGATGCACCTTTCCCGGTTGGCGGCGGCGTAGCTCAGGGCAAACTCGGCAGACCCAACGGTGTATGCCTCCACGCCGATGCCGAAGACCTTGGACTCCACGCAGGGCTTGACCTTGGAAAAATCGAAGGGCTCGGACAGGATCTCGTCAATGGCCTCCTTATACCGCACACGCGGTCCCATCCTGTCGCCGGGGACGTCCTTGAAGCCGTCGCCGGTCCAGATGTTCATGACGCAGGGCTGGCCCAGCTCCTCCGCCAGGTATTGGCTTATGCGGATGCTAGCTTTCCCGTGGTCGATCCAGAAGCGCCGCGTCTCCTCATTGGGGCTGGAAAGGGTCAACGGGTCGCACTTGGGGTGGGAAAAGAAGGTGGGGTTGAAGTCACAGCCGAGGTTTCGCGCCTTGCAGAAATCCACCCACTTCTTGAAGTGCCGGGGCTCTAATTTGTCCCGATCCGCCCAGTCGCCGTCCTCAAAAATGGCGTAGCTTGCGTGGAGGTTCATTTTCACCTTGCCCGGAATAAGCTTTAAGACCTCGTCGATGTCCGCCATCAGCTCCTCCGGCGTCCGGGCTCTTCCGGGGTAGTTGCCGGTGGTCTGGATGCCGCCGGTCAGGGGCTTTGAGGGGTCGGTGTCGAAGCCCCGCACGTCGTCCCCCTGCCAGCAATGCAGGGACGCGGGGACCTCCCGGAGCTTGGCCATGGCCGCCTCGGCGTCCACGCCCAGGGCGGCGTATTTTTCCTTTGCCTCGTTGTAGCTCATTTTAAATCCTCCTCCATTTGAATTTTCAGATTTCCCATAGCCGTGGCCTCGATGGGCAGGGCCACGACGGTCTTTCCCGTGGCTTCCTCCATGAGGGCGTTGAGGTACGTGTTTTTCGCCCCGCCGCCCACGATGTAGAGCTTTGTATATTGCTTGCCGGTGTTGTGCTCCAGGTCCTCCAGAGCCTTTTTGTACCCCAGGGCCAGGGAGCGCACGGCGCAGTTAACGTAGTCGCCGGGGGTCCTCAAAGCGCCGCCTGTGGCCTCGTCAAAGGCGCGGACCATGCTCTCCGGGGCCAGGAACTCCCCCGCGGCGGCGTCCACCGTGGCGGTGTTGGCGCTCTCCTCCGCCATCTTCGTAATCGTCCCGAAGTCCGTCTCCGGGCAAAGCTCCGCCCGTAGGCGGTTGATGAGCCACATCCCCATAATGTTCTTCTGGTAGCGGTTGTACCCGACACCGCCCTCGTTGGAGTAGTTGGCGGCCATGCTCTCCACATCCGTGATGGGCTTTTCCGTCTTGACGCCCAGAAGCGACCAGGTGCCGGAGGAAATGTAGGGCTCCGAGCCCTCCATGGGGATCCCCTCCACCGCGCTCCCCGTGTCGTGGGTGGCGCACAGGACGGCCTTGATACCCTTGTATTCCCCGATGACCGTACCGGGATGGGAGAGCTCCGGGAAGAGACAGCGCGGGAGGCCCAGCCGGTCCGTGATCTCCAGGTCAAACTTGCCCGTCTCGGCGCTGATGAGTCCCTGGGTGGTGGCGTTGGTGTACTCCCGCGCCTTCACGCCGGTGAGAGTCCACATCAGGTACTCCGACACCATCAGAAGGTCTGTCACGCCCGCAAGCCTGCCGCTCACCTTGTCCGCATAGAGCTGATAGACGGTGTTGAAGAGCTGGAACTGGCACCCCGTGCGCCGGTAGAGCTCCGCAAAGGGCACAAGGGCGTGCACCTCGTCGATGATCTTCTCCGTGCGCCCATCCCGGTAGGCGTAAAAGGGCGGGGCGGGCTCATTTCCCCGCAGGAGCACAAAGTCCACGCCCCAGGTGTCGATGGCAAAGCTTTCGATTTGTCCAAACTCCGCAAGCGCCCTGTCGATCCCCTCCCGGACGTACCCGGAAAGGGCCTCCATATCCCAGACGAGATGCCCCTTCTCCTCCCGGACGCCGTTGGGAAACCGGAAGACCTCGCGTGTCACGAGCTCCCCGTCCTCCCGCCAGCCCACCACATGGCGCCCGGAGGACGCGCCGATGTCGATGGCCAAATAGCGTTTCATCCGCATACCTCCTTCTTACCTTAAATTGTACACTGTCACATGAAAAAAACAATGACCGCGTCGACGTTTGCTATATCCGATTTTGCGTTTTTTCTTGACACGCGCTCCCCTGTGCGATAGGATAGGATCGAGGTGATCAGGATGCGAAAAGAAATCGTGGATAAGCTCTCCGTCATATCCCCGGAGGAACGGACCATTTTGGAGGGCGGAGACGTGGACCTCAAGCGCTACAACTACACCGGCGGGACGGTGCTGGAGCCGGGAAAGCTCCTGTCCGGCCGGCTTTTCGGCATCCGCACACACACCCGCTTCGCCGCCTTCCCGGAGCACAGCCACACCTACGTGGAGATGATCTATGAGGTCGCGGGCTCCACCCGCCACCTCATCGACGGGCGGGAGCGGCTGGAGCTCAAGGCCGGGAGCCTGCTCTTCCTGGGGAGGGGCGTCCGGCATGAGATCGAGGCCGCCGGGGAGGGCGACATCGCCGTGAACTTCATCCTGGTCCCGGCCTTTTTCGATGCCGCCGCCATCTCCATCGGGGGCACCAACGCCCTGGCCGTATTTTTGAAGAACAACCTTGGCCTTGCCGCCTCCGCCGGGGCGTACCTTGTATTCGAACTTTCCGGGAATATCCCCATGGAAAATCTTTTGGAGAACCTGGTCATTTTAGAGCTGGAGGGCGCGGACTCCCGGCGGCAGGAGCTCCAGCGGATCACCTTGGAGCTCCTACTGCGGCAGCTTTCCCTGATGAGCGAAAAGCTCCTCATCTCCGGCCGCCGGGACCGGGAACAGGCCGTCACCCTCTGGGCCCTGGGGCGCATCGAGGAGGACGTCCACTGTACCCTGGGGGGCCTGGCGTCGGAGCAGGACATGACCCCCTCCGCCCTCACGCGGTTACTAAAAAGGCGGACGGGGTGCGGCTTTACGGAATTGCTGCACACCGCCCGCTTCAACCGCGCCCTCACGCTGCTCCGCACCACGGACCTGCCCGTCACGGACATCGTCCACGCCGTTGGCTACGAAAACACCGCCTTCTTCTACCGCCGCTTCCAGGAAAAATACGGCTGCACCCCGGCGCGGTTCCGGGAAAACGCCTTGCGTTAAGGGAGAAATGCGACTTATGAAAAAGACGAAATCAATTTTCTATGCCCTGCTTGCCGCGGCGTTTTACGCTGTCAACGTGCCGTTTTCAAAGCTCCTTTTGGCTCACGTGGGGCCCACGACCATGGCAGCCCTACTCTACCTGGGGGCCGGGGTGGGGATCGGTATTCTGTCCCTTTTTGGCAAACGGGAAAAGCGCGAGAGGCTTGATAAGAAGGACCTGCCCTTCGTGCTTGGCATGATCGTTCTGGACATCGCCGCGCCTATTTTCCTCATGCTTGGGGTAAGCCTCGGTTCCTCCTCCAACGCCTCCTTACTCGGCAATTTTGAGATCGTCATCCTCAAAGGCATCTTCTCCGGCCTCGGCTCTCTTTTGATAGCCGTTTTCAAGGGCGAGCCCGTGCCAGGGCTTCGCTATATCGCCCTGGCCCTGCTCCTGGGCTTCGTGGCCTACGGACTCAGCATCTTTCTGTATGTCCGGGCACAAAACACCCTGGGCGCGGCCAAGACCAGCGCCTACTACGCGGTGGTGCCCTTCATCGGCGTTTTTCTCTCCTTCGTTTTCCTGCGGGAGCGCCTGACGTGGATGTATCTGGCCGCCCTGACGGTCATGGTGGCCGGCGCCGCCCTTGTCGTGGCGGATACCCTGGCCGGCGATCAAGCTGATGATCTCTCTGAGATTGATCGGTCTTGACCGCATAAAAAGAGCCCCGAACGGTCCTGGTCGGACCTGTCGGGGCTCCTATTGTATACTCAGTCCGTCAGGCTTTTGCCCAGCTCATACGCAAGCTTGGGATACCCGGAATGCCGCGTCATGGACGGGGTGCCGCAGCCCTTGCCCAGCACCGTGCCCTGATCTCTCAAATTCAGATACCGCACCAGCGTGTGGTAGTGCGCCTCCAGGGCATCAAAGGTCCAACCGTCGCTGTTCCACGCCACCGACAGAAGCGCGGACTTCATGTGCTTTCGCTGAATGCTGCTGTTGAACGCGCAGAAGCGGTCTATCAGCGTCTTAAGCTGGGCGCTCATGCCGTAATAGTAGAGCGGCGTCACAAAGGCCATCATGTCCGCGTCCAATATGGCGTGACGGATCTGGTCCATATCGTCTTTTTGGCTGCACGGCCCCTCATATCCGCAGTGGATACAGCCAATACAGGGGTGGATATTGGCGTGGGCGGTGTCGATCACCTGGACGCTGTGCCCGGCCTCCACCGCGCCACGGGCAAACTCGGATGCCAGCATATTGGAGGAGCCGTTTTTGTTGGGACTTCCCTCTAATACGACGATCTTCACAGCGTCTCCACCCACTTCTTCAAAGCGTCACGGGAGAGATGGCCGTTCAAGGCCTTGCCCTCCAGAATGACCGCGCCAAGCCATTCATGCGTCTCCTGCCCGATGAGTATTTCCAACATCAAAAGCGGCAGGAGAACGATCATGGCAAGGTCCACAATTCTTTTTGCTATTTGTTTCATGTCAGTTGATCCCAAGCCCGTTTGCCCACGCCATCACGTCATCTGCGGAGGCGCTAGCGGAGAAACGGCGGCCGTCCAGCCAGGTCGCTCCGCAGGCGGCGGAACGAAGCGCGGAATCGCTCCTGCCAAATCCGCTGCTGGCGGAGGTGCAGAACGCCACCAGCGTCTTGCCGGAGAAATCGTAGCTCTCAATAAAGGTACTCATGATACGCGGCGCTTCGCCCCACCAGATCGGGTAGCCGATGAACACCACGTCGTACTGCTCCATGTTCTCCACCGAGCCGGAGATTTCGGGCCGGGCGCTGGGATCGTCCATCTCCACAGAGGAGCGGCTTTTTGAGTTGCCGTAGTCTAAATCCGCGTCCGTGTAGGGCTGGTCGGGCGTGATCTCGTATAGGTCCGCACCAAGGCCGTCCGCCAACTTCTGAGCGATGCCCTCGGTGTTGTTGGTGGCGGAGAAATAGGCGACAAGGATCCTTTTGCCGCCCTCCGGGACCTCGCTGGGCTCAGAGGGGGCGCAGTCTGTCGGCTCGCTGGGCGCGTCAGTTTCATTGTTCGTATCGGCGGGGGCCTCAGTCCGCGGGGCTTCCGTGCCGTTTTGGGGCGGCTCGGTGTTGCCCGTCGAGTTGGCTTCCCCGCCGCAGGCCGCAAGGGATAGGACAATCATAGCCGCCAATAAAAATGCTGTGAGATTTTTCATGTTTATTCCAAGCCTCCGTATTGCTCATCGTCCACCGGCTCCAGCCACTCGTTGGAGCCGTTTTCTCCCGGCACCTCATACTAATCTCTAATTAAAACAAGACAATATCCAATTACGGCCGGTGATACTGCGGATCACTTCAGCGGATAGG